>JAEWGQ010000224.1 GCA_023388235.1 Actinomycetes bacterium
GCGGCCACCACGGCCGCCGGTCCGCTCCCGTCCGCGCAGGCCGGCCCGCCGCGGTGGGCCGGCCCGCGGCGCGACGGCCCCGCTCTCCTCCCCCTCCCCCTGGAGACAGTGTGACCAGCACCCAGCCCCGCACCGCGGGGTCCGCCCGACCGGACACGGAGCCGGCCGGGACCACCGCCCGCCGCCTGCGGAACCGCCACGCGGACCGGGGCGGCAGCCGCACGTTCCGGTGGCTCGCCACCGGCGCGGGCGTCCTGATCCTCGTGATCCTCGCCGCCGTCACGGTGTTCCTGGTGATGCGGGCGATGCCGGCGCTCACCGCCGACCCCGCGGACCTCGCCGACGCGGTGAGCTGGTTCCCGGACGACACGTCGCTGCTCGGGTTCATCGGCCCCCTGATCTTCGGCACCCTGCTCGCGGCGGCGCTCTCGCTGCTGCTCGCGACGCCGGTCGCCATCGGGATCGCCCTGTTCATCTCGCACTACGCGCCGCGCCGGCTCGCGAACGCGCTCGGCTACGTCGTCGACCTGCTGGCGGCGATCCCGTCGGTCGTCTACGGCCTGTGGGGCGGGCTGGTGCTCAGCCCCCTGGTGCAGCCGCTGTGGGACGTGCTCGGCCGGTACCTCGGCTGGATCCCGTTCTTCTCGGGCACGGTGTCGCCGACCGGTCGCGTGATGATGACCGTCGGCGTCGTGCTGGCCGTGATGATCCTGCCGATCATCACCGCGATCTGCCGCGAGGTGTTCCTGCAGACGCCGCGCCTGCACGAGGAGGCCGCCCTCGCCCTCGGTGCGACGCAGTGGGAGATGGTCCGCATGGCGGTGCTGCCGTTCGCGCGGTCCGGCATCGTGTCGGCCGCCATGCTCGGCCTGGGCCGGGCGCTCGGCGAGACGATGGCCGTGCTGATGATCCTGTCGCCCGGGTTCCTCTACTCGTTCCAGCTCCTGGCCGCCGGCCAGCAGCAGACGATCGCCGCGAACATCGCCGCGCAGTTCCCCGAGGCGAACCAGACCGGCGTCGCGACGCTGATCGCCACGGGTCTCGCGCTGTTCATCATCACCCTGGCCGTGAACATGGCCGCCCGCGCGATCGTCGCGCGGCGCAAGGACTTCTCGGGGGCGAACTGACATGACCACGACCCCGACGACCGCGACCGGCGAGCCCTCGCTGCGCGACCTGCTGCAGGCCACGGACACCCGCCGCCGCCGCACCGACGTCACGATGCGGGTGCTCATCACCGCGGCGTTCGTGCTCGCGATGATCCCCCTGATCTCGCTCACCTGGACCGTCGTGTCCCAGGGCATCGGCCGGCTGGACGCCTACTTCCTGCTGCACTCCATGCGGGGCGTCTTCGGCGGCATGGACGCGGGCGGCATCTACCACGCGATCATCGGCACCCTGGAGATCACGGCGTTCGCCGCGCTGATCTCGGTGCCGATCGGTCTGCTCGCCGCCATCTACCTGGTCGAGTACGGCGGCGGGCGCCCGCTCGCGCGGGTCATCACGTTCCTGGTGGACGTCATGACCGGCATCCCGTCCATCGTCGCCGGCCTGTTCGCCTACGCGCTGTTCGCGCTGCTGCTGGGCCCGGGCGCGAAGTTCGGGGCGATCGGCTCCGTCGCGCTGTCGGTGCTGATGATCCCGGTGGTCATCCGGTCCAGCGAGGAGATGCTGCGCCTCGTGCCGAACGAGCTCCGCGAGGCGTCCCTGGCGCTCGGCGTGCCGCGGTGGCTGACCGTCGTGAAGGTCGTGCTGCGCACGTCGGTCGCGGGCCTGACCACCGGCGTGATGCTCGCCATCGCCCGCGTCATCGGCGAGACCGCCCCGCTGCTGCTGACCGTCGGCGTCGTCGACTCGATCAACTTCAACCTGTTCGAGGGCCGGATGATGACGCTCCCCGTCTACGTCTACCGGCAGTACGCGCAGGGCCTCGTGCCGTGCTCGGCGGGCGACGCCGCGTGCATCCCGGACATCAACGTCCAGCGGGCCTGGGCCGCCGCCCTGACCCTCTTCCTCCTCGTGATGCTGCTGAACCTCGTCGGCCGCCTCGTCACGCGGTGGTTCGCGCCGAAGATCCGCTGAACCCCGCCCGCCCTCCCTCCCCCTTCGCAGACCAAGGAGACGACCGATGGCCCAGCGCATCGACGTCAAGGACCTCAACATCTTCTACGGCGCGTTCCGCGCGGTCGCCGACGTGAACATGACGATCGAGCCGCGCTCGGTCACCGCGTTCATCGGCCCGTCGGGCTGCGGCAAGTCGACGTTCCTGCGCACGCTCAACCGGATGCACGAGGTGATCCCCGGCGCCCGCGTCGAGGGCACCGTCGCCGTCGAGGGCGTCGACCTGTACGGCGACGACATCGACCCCGTGGCCGTCCGCCGGCAGGTCGGCATGGTGTTCCAGCGGCCGAACCCGTTCCCGACCATGTCGATCGCCGAGAACGTGCTGGCCGGCATCCGGCTGAACAACCGGAAGATCTCCAAGGGCGACGCGAGCGACCTGGTCGAGCAGTCGCTGCGCGGCGCGAACCTGTGGAACGAGGTCAAGGACCGCCTCGACCGTCCCGGCTCCGGCCTGTCCGGCGGTCAGCAGCAGCGCCTGTGCATCGCCCGTGCCATCGCCGTCAAGCCGCAGGTGCTGCTCATGGACGAGCCGTGCTCCGCGCTGGACCCGATCTCGACCCTCGCCATCGAGGACCTGATCGCCGAGCTGAAGTCGCAGTACACGATCGTCATCGTCACCCACAACATGCAGCAGGCGGCCCGCGTCTCCGAGAAGACCGCGTTCTTCACCATCGCGGGCACGGGTCAGCCCGGGCGGCTGATCGAGATCGACGACACCGCCACGATGTTCTCGTCGCCCAAGGAGCAGGCGACCGAGGACTACATCTCCGGCCGCTTCGGCTGAGGGGCGGGCGCGCCGGGTCGGGAGGGGCCCGGTGCGCCGTCGCCCTCCCACCACTCAACGCCGGACCACCCACGCCTGCGGGCGGGACTGGGTGGCGCCCTGATCCCCTAGCGTCGCCGCCGGGCGACGAGCGCAGGGGGAGTGTGGTCGCGGTGAGCGGAGTCGACGTCGACGTCGACGCGGTGCAGGAGGCCGCCCGGGCGGTGGGTGCCGCCGGCGAGGGTCTGAGGGGCCGGTCGGTACCCCAGGTGTCGCTGTGCGGCTCGGACGACGTGGTGGACGCGTGCGTGCGGGCGTACCAGATGGTCCGGCAGCAGGAGACCAACCTGGCGGCGGGGTGGGCGGAGCTCGCGCGCCGGACCACGGCCGGCCTGGACCAGCTCGTGCGCGTCGACGCCGAGCTGGCGGCGGGTGCCCCGTGAAGGACCCGCGCCGGCCCGACCACGGCGTGCCCGGCCAGTGCCTGACCGCCGGGGCCGCGGTCGCCGTGTGGGCGCAGGAGGTCGCGGAGGCGGCGCAGGGCGTGCGCGGTGCCACGGACGAGATCGGGGACGTCTGGAAGGGCACGGCCGCGGAGCAGTTCGCGGTCTCGATCGCGGTGCTCGACGCCCAGGCCACGCCGGTCGCGGACCGGTGGGGACGCATCGCGCGCGCCCTCGACGCGTACGGCAGCACCCTGGCGGCGCTGCAGGTCGACGGGGACTCCGCACGCCGGGCGCTCACCGACGCCGAGGACGAGATCGAGGTGCTCGAGCGCAGGCTGGCGCGGGCCCAGGCGGAGCTGCTGGCCGGCGACGGCACCGCGGCGGGGCAGGTGCGGCAGCTCCGCGGGCAGATCGCGGACGAGGGGAGGGTGGTGTCCGGTGCGCTGCGGGCGCTCGAGGACATCGCCGACGCACGGACCCGGCTGGACTCGCGCACGGTCGAGGACCTGCTGGACGCGCCCGGGCCGGGGGCGCAGGAGTGGGCGGGCATCGCCTACCAGGCGAACGGCGCCCCGCGCCCGGACGACGAGGTGCTGCGCGACCTCGTGGACCGGCTCCAGGGCCCCGCCCTGACGGCGGGCGACTACGACCTGCTCGCGCAGTTCCTCGCCCTGCACGGCCACGACCCCGACGCGATGGCCGACCTCGTCGCCGCGCTCGGAGCCGCGGGACTCGTCGGCATCATCAACTCGTTCGCGGCGACGGGCCTCGAGAACCTCCACCCACCCAGCGAGATCGGCTCGGAGGCGCTGTGCTCCGCGCTCGCGGCCGCGCTCGCGGCCGCCTCGGTGACGTGGAGCGCGCAGGAGCAGGCGGAGTTCGGGCGCGCGCTCATCGACGCCGCCGGCGTGAACCTGCAACAGGTCGTCGGCGCGGAGGTGACCGGCG
>JAEWGQ010000257.1 GCA_023388235.1 Actinomycetes bacterium
GCCCCGGCCAGGCCGCGCCGGACGTGGTCGTGCTGCTCGCGGCCGACGCCGCGGACCCGGGAGCGGCCCTCGACCTGCTGGCCGCGGGGGTCCCGCACCTGCCGGTCGTGCTGCGCGAGGCCGACGCGCTCGTGGGCCCGTTCGTCCTGCCCGGCGCGGACGGCGACGGCGGCGCGTGCCTGCGCTGCCTCGACCTGCACCGCGCGGAGGCCGACCCGGCGTGGCCGGTGGTGCTCGCGCAGCTCAGCGGACGTCGGCGCGCCGTCCCCGGACCGCCCGCGGCGCTCGCGGCCGTGGCGGCCGGGCTCGCCGCCGCCGAGGTGCTGACCCGCCTCGACGGCGGGACGCCCCGCACGCTGGGGGCGCAGTACGAGATCGCGGTCCCGGGGACCGAGCCCCGCACACGCCGGTGGGCGGCGCACCCCGACTGCGGGTGCGCCGCCCTCCCGGCGTGACACGGCCGGTCAGGCGGCCGGGCTGGCGTCCTTGCGGGGACGCCCGCGCCCGCGCTTGACGGCGACGACCTGGCCGCCGACGAACACCTCGCCGCCCCAGACGCCCCAGGGCTCCTGCCGCTCGACCGCGCCGGCGAGGCAGCCCTCGAGCAGCGGGCAGGTGCGGCAGAGCGCCTTGGCCCGCTCGACCTCCGCGGTGCGCTCGGCGAACCAGAGCTCCGGGTCGTTCGAGCGGCAGGGGATGAGGCCGGCGACGAGGGCGTCGAACTGCACGTCGGTGACGGCCGGCGTCGAGGCGGGCGGCCAGGGACCGGATCCGCCCTGGTTGACCGTGTCGAGCAGCGTCGTGAGCCGCACGATGTCCTCCTGATGACTTGCGGGTTGAGCGAGGTGACGGTGGATCCCGTGCACCTGCGCCCTCCCGTGTCGGGGAAGGACGAAGGCCGTGGAATCCGGTGGACTCCACGGCCTGGGCGGGGCGGTCATCGACTCAGATGACCGGTCCTCCAGGAAGGGAGTCGGGGGCGACCGAGAGATCGCGCGCACGCAGCCGGAGAGCGGCGCCGCCGGCAGGACGCACGCCCGTCCCGGCAGTGGGCACACCGGTCCCCTGGACCGTGCCGGAGGTGGGTGCCTGGTACGGGAGCGCGATCGCGCCGACGCCGAACGGGTTCGTCATCGTCTTCACAGCACCACACCTCCTCTCGTTCACGGACCTCGCGGCGTGCGCAGCGCGGCCTTCCATCAGGACTCGATCACCGTAGAGGGGCCCCGGCGAGCGGCACAACCGAATTACCGAAGAAACTTCGGACGAGTTCGCGCGAGGCCCCTCGCGACGGCTCACGAGCGCGGTCGGGCTAAGGGCCCCGGAGCGGTCATCCCGCCGTCGCGGGGCGCCGCCCGGCCACGAGCGCGAGCAGCTCCGCGCCGTAGCGGTCGATCTTCGCCGGCCCGATCCCCTGCACGCGGGCGAGCTCCGGCACGCTGGCCGGCCGCAGCTCGGCGATGGCCGCGAGCGTCGCGTCCCCGAGCACGGTGTACGTCGGCTTGGACGTGCGCTTCGCGAGGTCCGCCCGCCACGCGTGCAGCGCGGCGAGCAGCTCGGCGTCGACCTCGCCGGTCAGGCGCGGCACCGCACGCGCCCGGGCCTCCCCGAACCGCGCGCGCCCCTCCTGCGGCCAGAGCCCGTCGAGGAACCGCGAGCGCCGGCGGGTCGCGCGCCCGCCGGGCGTGCGGGACCGGGCGAAGGACAGCTCGAGGTGCTGCCGGGCGCGGGTGATCCCGACGTAGAGCAGGCGGCGCTCCTCGGCGAGGTCGGCGGCCGTGTCGGCGGACGACCACGGGACGAGCCCCTCCGACAGCCCGGCCAGGAAGACCGCGTCCCACTCGAGGCCCTTCGCGGCGTGCAGCGAGGCCAGGGTCACCCCCTCGACCGTGGGCGCGTGCTGGGCCGCCGCGCGCTCGTCCAGGTCGGCGACGAGGTCGGCGACGGTGGCGCGCGTGCCCTGGCGCTCCGCGGTCGCGGCGAGGTCGTCCGCCAGCGCGACCAGGGCGCTCAGGGTGTCCCAGCGCTCGCGCGCGGCACCCCGGGCGGCCGGCGGCTCGTCGGTCCAGCCCGCCGACCGCAGCGCGTCCCGGACGGTCTCCGGCATCGGGGTGCCCGGGTCCGCCGCCACGCCGGCGCCGCGCAGGCGCACGATGGCGTCGCGGACCTCCTGCCGCGCGAAGAACCGCTCCCCGCCGCGCAGCACGTAGCCGATGCCGACGGCGGCCAGCGCCTGCTCGAAGGCCTCGGACTGCGCGTTGGTGCGGTACAGCACGGCGATCTCGCTCGGCCGGGTGCCCGCCGCGACGAGCCGCCCGATCCGGGTGGCCACGCCCGCGGCCTCGGCCTCGTCGTCGTCGTACACGGCGAACCGCACGGGCCCCGCGGAGGGGCGCTGCGCCACGAGCTCCAGCGGCTCCCACCGCGCGGCCCGGTCCTTCGGGGCGCGGCGCAGCACCTCGTTCGCCAGGCCCACCACCTGCGGCGTCGACCGGTAGTCGCGGACCAGCCGGACGACCTGGGCGCCCGGGTGCTCGGCGGTGAAGCGCGTGAGGTAGTGCGGCGTCGCGCCGGCGAACGAGTAGATCGTCTGGCTCGGGTCGCCCACGACGCACAGCTCGTCGCGCCCGCCGAGCCACTGGTCGAGCAGGAACTTCTGCAGCGGGGAGATGTCCTGGTACTCGTCGACGACGAACCGGCGGTACTGGCGGCGCACCTCGTCCGCCACCGCGCCGTTCTCGACGAGCATCCCCGCGAGCAGCCAGAGGATGTCCTCCATGTCCATCACGCCGCGCGCGTCCTTGGCGTCCTCGTACGCGGTGATGAGGCGCGCCACGGCCTGGTGGTCGTGCCCCGCGGGCGCCGGGCGGTCCGCCGCCGCAGCCGCCCGGACGTAGTCCTCGGCGGTGATGCGCGAGACCTTGGCCCACTCGATCTCGGACGCCAGGTCGCGCACGGAGACCCGGTCGACGGACAGCCCGAGCCGGTGGCACGCGTCGGCGACGACCGGGGCCTTCTGCGCCATCAGCTCGGGGACCGGGCCGCCGACGACCCGCGGCCAGAAGTACCGGAGCTGGCGCAGCGCGGCGGCGTGGAACGTGCGCGCCTGCACCCCCGCGACGCCCAGGTCGCGCAGGCGCGTCCGCATCTCCCCCGCCGCCCGCGCGGTGAACGTCACGGCGAGCACGCTGGTCGGGGCGTACGCGCCGGTGCGCACCCCGTACGCGATGCGGTGCGTGATCGCCCGCGTCTTGCCCGTGCCCGCCCCGGCGAGCACGCACACCGGGCCGGTGAGGGCGCGCGCCACCTCGCGCTGGTCGGGGTCGAGGGCGTCGAGCAGGTCGTCGGCAGACATCGCCCCCGATCCTCGCACCCCGCGCCGACACCCCGGCGCGCCCGTCCCCAGCCCGGCCGGCGCGGGCGCCGTCCCGCGCCGTCGGGGAAGATGCCGGGACACCGGGGCGTTGTCCCGGTGGCACCGACCGACCGATCGCGAAGGCTGACGATGACCAGCACGCAGGACCTGCCCGCCGCGGGCACCGTGACGATGTACTCGACGACCTGGTGCGGCTACTGCCGCCGGCTGAAGACCCAGCTCGACTCCGCGGGCATCGCGTACACCGAGGTGGACATCGAGCAGCAGCCGGACGCCGCCGCGTTCGTCGAGCAGGTCAACGGCGGCAACCAGACGGTGCCGACGGTGCTGTTCCCCGACGGCTCGGCCGCGACCAACCCGTCGCTGGTGCAGGTCCGCGAGCGCCTCGGGGCCTGACGCCCGCCGCGCCCGCCGCGCTCGGCCCGGCACTGCCCGGCGCCGCGCGACCTGACGCCCGCCGCGCT
>JAEWGQ010000300.1 GCA_023388235.1 Actinomycetes bacterium
GGCCGGTACCGGCACCGGCGGCGGGGCCCAGTCGCCGGTCGCCCCCGCCCCGGTGGTGGCCGTGCTGCCCGTGCTGCCCGTGGTGCCCGTGCTGCCCGTGGTGCCCGTCGCCGGGCCCCGGAGCGCCGCGCCGCCGGACGTGGACGTCCCGCCCGAGGGCGCGTCCTTCAGCCCGCGCGTCAGGCGCCCGGCGACCACGCCGGCCCCGGCCGCCAGCGCCAGGAAGAGACCCGGACGGCGGCGCGCGAAGTCCGTCACCTCGGTGAGCACGTCCCCGGGCTCGCGGTCCTCGAGCCAGGTCGCGACCGACCCGGTGCGGCCCGCGACCTGGCGGACCAGGTCACCCGCGATCCCGCCCTGCTCCGAGGCGTCGGCCATCCGGCCGAGCTCGTCGCCGAGGGCGCGCAGCCCCGCGGCGGCACGCGCCTGCTGGTCGGAGGCCTGGCCCCGCAGGCCCTCGCGGGCCTCCCCGAGCAGGTCACGCGCCTGCCCCGTGGCCTCGGCGACGACCTCCCCCGCCTGGTCCTTCGCCTCGTGCAGCAGGTCCTGCCCGCTGTCCGCCGCGGCGTGGGCCAGACCCTGCGCCTCGTCGCGCGCCGTCCCGACGGCGGCCTGTGCGCCGCCGCCCGTGTCCTGGGTGCTCATCATCGCGTCCTCCTCACTCGCTCTTGAAGGTGTCCTTCAGCTTCCCCGCCGCCTTCTCCGCGAGGTTGGGCTGCGGGGTGGTCCCGTACAGCCGGGGGTCCGGCTGCGTGGGCGGCGGCATCGGCACGCCCGCGGGCGGCTCTGCCACGTAGGTGAACTCGCCGAGCCCGTCCGGGGTCGGGCCCGAGGCCCACGCGCCCTGGTCGGCGGCGGCGCCGTCCGAGAAGTTGATGTACTGGTACGCCACCTCGCGGTGCTCCTGGTCGAGCGGGAAGTTGCTCGGCACGGGCAGGCCCTCGAGGCCCTCCTCCTGCAGCTCCCGGGCCGCGGCGATCCACTGGTTCTGGTGCATCGTGTCCCGCGCCAGCAGGAACGCCAGCAGGTCGCGCACGCCGTGGTCGTCGGTCATGTGGTAGAGCCGCGCGACCTGGACCCGGCCCTGCATCTCGGCGTTGGCGTTCGCCTGGAAGTCCGCGAGCAGGTTGCCGCTCGCCGTGATGTAGCCGGCGCTCCACGGGTTGCCCATGCTGTCCACCGGCCGGGCTCCGGCGCCCGCGACGATCGCGTGCTGGAGGTCGGTGCCCCCGAGGACCGCCGCCACCGTCGGGTCGGCCTGCACGGCGTCCTCCGTGATGCCGACCGGGGCCTTCTCGAGCAGCTGGGCGATCATCGTGGCCAGCATCTCGACGTGCCCGAACTCCTCGGCGCCGATGCCGTAGAGCAGGTCCCGGTACTTGCCGGGCAGGTGGGTGTTCCAGGACTGGAACCCGTACTGCATGGCGACGGTGATCTCGCCGTACTGGCCGCCGAGCACCTCCTGCAGCTTGCGGGCGTAGACGGCGTCGGGACGGTCGGGCGTGGCCTTGTGCTGGAGCTCCTGGCGGTGGAAGAACATCGCGACCTCCGCGCCCCCCGCGGGGGCGCCGGTTGGCGGGCGTACGGGCACCGCGGTCGCGTCGGGACGGCAGCCGGTCCGGCACCCGCCCCCGTGACCGGGGATGGCGCCGGCGGGCTTCCTCCGCCGGTGACGTCGAAGGCGGCCCGGTGTCGGTCACCGCCTGCGTCGACGCTAGGTCACGGGCACACCCCCCGCCACAGGAGCGTGTCGCCGCTGGTCAGGCCTCCGGGCGCGACTCGTGGCCGGGCCGGCCGTGGGTGCGGTTGCGCTCCTTGAGCTGGGACTCGTACACGTGCCGGCGGCCCGCGAGCAGCCGGTCGCGGGTGCGCCGCTCGGCGTCCGCGAACGCCCGGTAGTACCCGTCGTCGAAGTCCTCGACCACCTGGAACGTCCAGCGCCCGGCGAGCACGTTGCGCCCGACGACGCCGGCCCGCAGCTCGTCCGCGACGTCGCCGTGCCCGGCCGCCTCCAGGCGGTCGAGCGCCTCGGCGAGCTCCGCGTCCGCGCGCCCGATCAGGCGGTGGAACGCGTACAGCATCCCGCGGGCGTGCTCGACGACCTCGAACGCGGCGGTCACGCCGCCCACGGCCTCGACGACGTCGTCGGGGACGCCGGGCGGGGGCAGGTGGGCGGCGTCGGGGCCGTCGGCGGGTGCATCGGGGCTGGCGGGGGGCGCGTCGTGCTCGGTCATGCGGCCCATCGTCGGCGCGGCGCCCCCGGGCCGCACCCGCACGCGCGGACCGCCCCGCGGTCAGGCTTCGTGCAGCACCCGCCCGCCGCCGACCACGAGCAGCCGCGGCGGCGTGCGCACCAGCGCGTCCAGCGGGTTCTCGGCGTCGAGCAGCACGAGGTCGGCGCGCGCGCCGGGCACCAGGTCGTGCTCCTCGCGGCCGACGGCCCAGGCGCCGCGCGACGTCGCCGCCTCGACCACCCGCAGCAGGTCCTCGTCCCGGACGAGGCCCGAGGCGCGCGCCAGCTGCCACGCGATCCCGAGGGTGTCGCCGGTGCCCCAGGGGCTCCACAGGTCGCGGATGCCGTCGGTGCCGAGCCCCAGCCGCACGCCCGCGGCGTCGAGCTCGGCGACCGGGAGCTGCGGCAGCCGCAGCGGGGCGACCGTCGTCATCGACATGCCGACCGCGCCCATCGCGGCGAGCAGGTCCGCCCGCCGGTCCGCGGGGAGCTGCGCGACCGCGAAGCCGTGCGCGACGTTCACCCGGCCGTGCAGCCCCAGGCGCTCGACCCGCTCGACCAGCAGCTCGACCTGGAACGCACCGAGCTCGGCGGGGTCGTGCAGGTGCACGTCCACGCCGACGCCGTGCTCCGCCGCGAGCCCGAGCACGGCGTCGACCTGGCCGACGGGGTCCCGGTCGATCGTCGCCGGGTCCAGGCCGCCCACGTGCTCGGCACCGGCCCGGGCGGCGGCGTGCAGCAGGTCGAGCACGCCGGGCCGGCGCAGCACGCCGTCCTGCGGGAAGGCGACGACCTCGACGTGCAGCGCGCCGTCGTACGCCGCCGCGGCCTCGCGCACGGCCTCGATGCCGCGCAGGCCGACGCCCGGGTCGACGTCCACGTGCGACCGGATCGCGGTGGTGCCGTGCCGCACGAGCTGCGCCAGGACAGCGGCCGTCGTCGGGACGCCCGGGATGCCGAGCTCGTCGCGGCGCGCGCGCTCGTGCCGGATCCGGCCCTCCGTCCCGCCCTCGCCCCCGTACGGCTGCCACGGCAGCCCCCACCAGGACTTGTCGACGTGCGCGTGCGCGTTCACGACGCCCGGCAGCGCGAGCAGGCCGCGCCCGTCCACGACTGACGACGCGGGGACGTCCGACGGCACCGGCGCGGCACCGGCCGGGGTGAGGCCGGTGACGACGCCGTCGGCGACGTGCACGTCGACCGCGGGGCCGCCCCAGGGTCGGACGTCGCGCACCAGGCGCACCGGGCGGAGGGACGGGAGCGGGGCGGGGTCGGGTCGCACGGGTCCATCCTGCGGCACTCCCGGGCGCCGCCGTGTCAGACCCCGGGCCGAGCATGGGTCCCGTGACCGCCGACGCCCGCCCCCGCGCGGGGATCCTGCACGCCGACCTGGACGCCTTCTACGCGTCGGTCGAGCAGCGGGACGACCCGCGCCTGCGGGGGCGCCCGGTCGCCGTGGGCGGCGGCGTGGTGCTGGCCGCCTCGTACGAGGCGAAGCGGCGCGGCGTGCGGACCGCCATGAGCGGGCGGCAGGCGCGCGCGCTCTGCCCCGGCCTGGTCGTGGTGCACCCGCGGTTCGACGCGTACACCGCCGCCAGCCGCGCGGTGTTCGCGATCTTCGAGGACACCACGCCGGCCGTGCAGGGGGTCTCGATCGACGAGGCGTTCCTCGACGTGCGCGGCCTGCACCGGATCGACGCGCCGCCGGTGGACCTCGCCGCGCGCGTCCGTGCCCGGGTGCGCACCGAGGTGGGCCTGCCGATCACCGTCGGCATCGCCCGCACCCCGTTCCTCGCCAAGGTCGCCAGCCGGGTGGCGAAGCCCGACGGGCTGCTGCTCGTGGACCCCCGGGGCGAGGACGCATTCCTGCGCCCGCTGCCGCTCGAGGTGCTCTGGGGCGTCGGGGACGTGACGGCCGCCCGGCTGCGCGCGTACGGCCTCGCCACCGCCGGCGACGTGGCCGCGCTCCCGGAGTCGGTGCTCGTGTCGGCCCTGGGCCCCGCGATGGGGCGGCACCTGCACGCCGTGGTGCACGGGCGCACCCCCGACCGGGTCGAGACGGGCCGGCGCCGGGGCTCGGTCGGCGCCCAGCGCGCCCTGGGTCCCGGCCCGCACGACCCCGCGCACGTCCGCGCCGCCCTGCTCGGCCTGGTCGACCGGGTGTGCCGCCGCATGCGCGCGGGGCACCGGCTGGCGCGGACGGTGGTGCTGCGGCTGCGGTTCGCCGACTACACGAAGGCCACGCGGTCGCGCACCCTGGCCCAGGCGACGGCGTCCGGAGCCGACCTCGCCGCCGCGGCCACCGCGCTGCTGGACGCGGCCGGCCCGCTCGTCCGGGAGCGGGGCCTCACGCTCGTGGGCGTCGCCCTCACGGGGCTCGAGCGGGACGACCACTGGCAGCCGGCGCTCGACCTCGACGGCCCCGGCACGGCGGGGCTGGACGCCGCGGTGGACGCCGTCGCCGCGCGGTTCGGGTCCGGCGCCGTCGTCCGCGGCGCGCTGCTGCACCGCGGCACCGGCCTGGAGGTCCCGACGCTGCCCGACCCCGGCTGAGTCAGGTCGTGCTCGCGGTGGCCGCCGTGGTCGACGCCACCACCGCCGCGACCGTCGCGGCGGTCGCCGCGTCCACGGCCTCCCGCAC
>JAEWGQ010000327.1 GCA_023388235.1 Actinomycetes bacterium
CAGCAGCAGCCGGCGCGACCTGGCGGGCGCGGCGAGCAGGGCGCCGCTGAGCAGCTCCACGACAGAGGCGTCGTCGCCGCGCGCCAGGACGGTGGGGGCCAGGCGCTCGAGCACGGGGCCGTCGCCCTGCACGAGCACCGGGAGCAGCGGGACGGCCCGCGCGGCGACCTCGTCGTCGGTGACCTCGAGCCGGTCGGCCAGCACCCCGGCCCACGCGGCGCGGTCACCGGGTCGCTGCGCGGCGTCGAGGGCGCGGAACGCCAGGTCGACCGCCTCGTCGCGCCCGATCCAGCCCCGTGCGGCGGCCGGGCCGAGCGTCGCGGCGAACGGCCCGGTGGCGGGCACCCCCGCGGCCACGGCGGCACGCGCGTGCTCGGCGTAGCGCGGCGCGAGGCGGTCGCCCGCGATCCACCCCCGGTCGCGCGGCACCAGGTCGTCGTCACCGGCGACGCCGAGGGCACCGGCCGCGTACACGGACCAGTCCTTGAGGTAGTCGAGGTGCTCCGGCACGGGCAGGTCGTGCGCCAGCACCAGCCGGACGACGGCCCCGGCGAACCGCGTCGTGTCGTGGGTCCACATCCGCAGCCGCGGCACGCACGCGCTCGCGACGAGCTGCAGGGCGAACTCCGGCCCCCGGGTGGCGAGGACCTCGGCGAGCACCTCGTCCGGGACGGTGCCCGGTCCGGGCAGCACCGCGACGGCGCGGCGGGCGTCCACGCCGACCCGGACCGCGAACAGGCCGAGCAGCGCGCGGTCGACGTCCACCCACGGGACGAAGCCGTAGGTGCCGGGCGCGGTCTCGCCGAGGGCGCCCCACGGGCCGGACCGGAGCCCGGCCAGCGCGACGCGGCGCTGCTCCGGGGTGCCGAGCGGCAGCGTGGCGGCGTCGGCGGGCGTCGCGTCGGCCCAGCCGAGCTCGCGGAACACCCGCACGGCGGCGCGCAGCCGCTCCGGCGCTGTCATCGCGGGCGGTGCCGGGAGCGGGCGGGGTTCAGCCGGCGGTGCGGGCGGCGCGGCGGGCGGCGAGCTCGTCGTGCGCGTGCGCGACGGGGGTGTCGTCCTCGGCGCGCTCGGTGGGCAGCTCGGCGAGCGTGCCCTCGACCTCGCGCCAGACGCGCCCGACGGCGATGCCGAACACGCCCTGGCCGCCCTGCACGAGGTCGATGACCTCGTCGGCCGACGTGCACTCGTACACGGACGCGCCGTCGGACATCAGGGTGATCTGGGCCAGGTCGTCGACGCCGCGCTCGCGCAGGTGGCTCACGGCCGCGCGGATCTGCTGCAGCGAGACGCCGGTGTCGAGGAGCCGCTTGACGACCTTGAGCACGAGGATGTCGCGGAACGAGTAGAGGCGCTGGGTGCCGGACCCGGTCGCGGGCCGGACGGACGGCTCGACGAGGCCGGTGCGGGCCCAGTAGTCGAGCTGGCGGTACGTGATGCCGGCGGCGCGGCAGGCGGTCGGCCCGCGGTAGCCCGTCGTGACGTCGAGGTCCGGCAGGTCGTCGCCGAACAGCAGGCCCTGCGCACGCTGGGGGACGCCGCCTGCCGCCTCGGCGGTCTGCTCGGTGCCGGTCACGGGGTCCTCCGCTCGTCGCGTCCGTCCCGCCGGTGCGGCGGTCGCGGATCTGTGCTGCTCCGGGTGCAACGCTAGGGCCGGCCCGGGGGGTGGTCAACGACCGCGCCCTCCGCGGTTCTCGGCGTGTCGCGCACGGCGTGTCTCACCCTCCACCTGAGGTTGAACCTCGGCCTTGACCACCGGGCTCGCCGCGCTCGAAGTCGTCCGGCGAGACGTGGTCGAGGAACTCGCGGAACTGCGCCACCTGCTCCTCCGGGTTGCCCTCCTCCGCGTCGTCCTCCGGCCCCGCCGGCGTGGCCTCCACGCCCACCTCGGCCAGCACGTCGGTCGCGCACAGCACCGGGCAGCCGACCCGCACGGCGAGCGCGATCGCGTCCGAGGCGCGCGCGTCCACCCGCGTCGCCCCGTCCCCCAGCACCAGCGCCGCGTGGAAGACGCCGCCGACGAGCTCGGTGATCTCGACCTGCCGCACCCGCACCCCCAGCGACACCAGCACGTCCCGCATCAGGTCGTGCGTCATCGGCCGCGGCGGCACCACCCCGGCCTGCGCGGTCGCGATCGCCCCGGCCTCCGTCGGCCCGATCGCGATCGGGACGATCAGCTCGCCCACCGGCTCGAGGAGCAGCACGACGAGCTCGTCGTCGCCGGGGTGCCGGCGTACGCCGAGGACCTCGAGCTCGACCAGGTCGTCCTCGTGCACGCGTCCACGCTACGACGGCGCGCCGGTCCGCGCACCGTCCCGCACCCGCCCGGGGCCCGCCGCCGCGGCGCACCCCGGCCGCGGGCGCCACGCGCTACGGCGTGAGGTCCGCGACCCCGGCCCGCACCAGGGCGGTGTGCAGCCGGGTGCACAGCTCCCCCACCTCGGCCGCCACCGTGCTCGCGCGCCCGCGCGCCGACGGCGAGGACTGGCCGCGCCACGGTGCGACGACGGTCTCCACCATGTCGATCTGGCGGTCGGCGGCGCTGCGGAACGGACGCAGGTGCCGGGCCTCGATGCCGTGCTCGGCCAGCGCGCTCGCCGCCAGCACGACGTCCTTCGCCCAGGCGTCGAGGTGCCCCGAGGCCGACGGACGCAGCACGCCCGCCTGCACGAGGTCCGCCACCAGCTGCTCGTCCACCCCCGCCTCGCGGGCCAGCGCGGCGGTCGTGTACCGGGCGTCGACGGCCCCGGAGCGCGGCACGCCGTCCTGGGTGACGACCAGCGCCGGCGACGGCGCCTCGGTGTCCGTGCCGGCGTCCAGCGCGGCCAGGCGCTCGCCGATCACCTTCAGGGGCACGTACCGGTCGCGCTGCTCGCGCAGCACGAAGCGCAGGCGCTCCAGGTCCGCCGGGCTGTACTGGCGGTAGCCGGCGGCGGTGCGCACCGGGTCCACGAGGCCCTGCTCCTCGAGGAACCGGAGCTTGGAGTTCGTCACCGCCGGGAACTCGATCCGCAGCGCGGCCAGCACGTCGGAGATCCGCATGGTCGCCTGGCGGGACAGCCCGCGCGGCCACGGGCCGGCGGCCTCCTCCGGGGCCGCCGGCGCGGCGTCGCGGGGGGCCGGCTCCGGCGCGGGCTCGGGACGGCGGGCGGGGCGCGCCGGGCTCACTGCGCGGGCGCGGCCGGCTGACCGCCCGGCCGGGCCGCGGGGCTCGGGTGGAACGTCATCCGGAACTTGCCGATCTGCACCTCGTCGCCGGCGCGCAGCACGGCCTGGTCGATCCGCTCCCGGTTCACGTACGTGCCGTTGAGCGAGCCGACGTCGCGCACCACGAAGTCGTCGAGCTCCCGGACGAACTCCGCGTGCTTGCGGGACACCGTCACGTCGTCCAGGAAGATGTCGGCGCTCGGGCTGCGCCCGGCGACCGTGCGGTCCGCGTCGAGCAGGAACCGCGCGCCCGAGCTCGGGCCGCGCTGCATCACGAGCAGCGCCGACGTGCGCGGCAGGGCCTGCACCGCCGCGGCCTGCTCGGCCGTCAGCCCCGCCGGTCCCGCCGGGTCCAGGTCGAGCGACCCGAGGGACCCGAAGCTGATCGTCGTGTCGGGGGTGGCGGGCGCCGTCGCCCCGTCGCGGGCCGTCGGGGGCGTCCCGCCGCCCGGCACCTGCTGCTCGTCGCTCATGCCAGCCTCCAGACCTGCTGCAACACCTGCCCCGACCTGCACCGGGGTCCCGGACAGCCTACGGGGCGCAGGGCGGGTGAGCACAGCCCGCCTCACGGGTGACGTGCCCGCGCCGCCCGTCAGTCCCCGGCGGAGCGCGGCGTGGCGTACTTCGGGTCCGGCACCGTGCGGGTCGCGGTGACCTCGACCTGGTCGTGCGACTCCACCGCGGCGGTCCCGCCGTCGATCTGGACCTTGGCGAGCGCGCCGCCCGGGATCGCCAGCGCCGTCGCGATCGTGTCGGGGTCCCCGATCGCGACCCAGCGGTACGGCGGCGACAGCAGCGTGCCGTCGACCTCGATGCCGTCGTCGGTCCCGAGCACGTAGGAGGACGCCGTCAGGCGCTGGTCGTTGAGCTGCACCGCCTCCGCGCCGGCGTTGCGGAGCTCCTCGAGCAGGTTGAGCAGGGTGAGCGCCGAGACCGACTGCTCGGGGTCGCGCACCGTCACCGTGACGCCGGGGCCCTCGGCGGGCAGCCGGCCGGACAGGATGCCGAGGGCGGCGGCGCTGCGGGTCGCCGCGTCGAGCGCCGCCTCGCGGCTGGTGGAGCCCGACTGCAGCTCCTGGTGGGTGCGCTCCAGCTCGGACACCTGGTCCTGGAGCTCGTCGGCCTGCCGCGTCGTCTGGTCCAGCAGCGAGACGAGCTCGGACTCGCGCATCGTGCTCAGGCTCTCGGAGTCGGTCTGGCGCACCTGCACCGCGATCGCGAAGCCCAGGAGCACGCACAGCACGCCGGTCAGCACCTGCGCCCGCGTCGCGCGCGGCCGCAGCGCGCGGGCGAGCGCGCGCCAGCCCACCACCGGCTGCGCGGCGGGGGTGTCGGACCCGGCGGTGCCGGGAGCGGCGTCGTCGGGCACGGTCATGCCTTGAACAGGTGCCGGCGGATCGCCGCCACGTTGGAGAAGATGCGGATCCCGAGCACCACCACGACGCCGGTGGACAGCTGCGACCCGACGCCGAGCTGGTCGCCGAGGAACACGATCAGCGCCGCGACCACCACGTTCGACAGGAACGACACGAGGAACACCCGGTCGTCGAACAGCCCGTCGAGCACCGCCCGCAGGCCGCCGAACAGGGCGTCCAGCGCCGCGACCACCGCGATCGGCAGGTAGGGCTGCAGCGCCGCCGGGACGGTCGGCTCCAGCACCAGGCCCGCCACCACGCCGATGACCAGTCCGATGACCGCGATCACAGGTCCCCCTCGCTGTCGTGCCCGTCGCCGGCCGCCGCCCGCGGCTCCGGCCCCCCGGACAGTGTGCCCGACGGCTGGGCGCTGCCGGACGGACCGGGGTCCCCCCCGGGCAGGACCGCCACGCCCTCGGGCAGGCGCGCCGAGCGCAGGGTGACCGTGCCCGCCGCGGGCAGGTCCAGCGCGCGCTGCGACGACACCTGCGTGCGGATGCCGTACGTCGACTGCAGCACGGCGAGCAGCTGCCCGCCGGACGTCCGGGTCAGCCGGGTCTGCATGTCCTGCGGGTCGCCGACCGCCTCGATCGTGTACGGCCCCACCAGCGGCACCACGTCGACGAGGATCGCGTCGCCGGCGGCGCGGATGGCGGTCGTCGGGGCCAGCCGCTCGCCGTTGACGGCCACGGCCTCCGCGCCGGACGCCCACAGGCCGTTGACGACGATCTGCAGGTCGCTGTCGCGCACCCGGGAGTCCGGGTCGTCCTCGTCCCCGACCTGCTCGGCGTCCTCGAGCGTGATCCGCAGCCCCTCGCCGGTGACGGCCGTGGCGCCCGCGCGGACCGAGTCCGCGGCGAGCTGGTCGAGCAGCGGGGAGTCCGCGGACGACAGCGCCGCCTGCTGCAGGGCCGCGATCTGCTCGGTCAGCAGGGCGCTGCGCTGCCGGAGGTCGTCGAGCTCGGCGCTGCGGTCCTGGATCTGCCCCGCCAGCACCTCGCGGGCGACGAGCGCCGACGGCTGGGGCGTGCGCAGCGCGAGCACCGACCACGTCGTGGCGGTGCCGAGGGCGACGGCGAGCACGGCCACCGCGAGCGTGCCGGCTCCCCCGCGCCGCCGGGTCCGCCCCAGCCGCGCGCGGCGCTCGGCCGCGTCCCGGTACTCGGGGTCGAGCGGGTTGCGGATCACCTCGGTCAGCAGCGACATCGAGGCGTCCGGGCGGCGCCACGCCGGGCGCCCGGCCGCGGGGCGGTCGGGTCCGGTGCCCGGGGCGCCGTCGCGTGGCGTCACACGGCCACCGTGCGGGGCTCACCCGCGTCCGCGCCGCCGCGCCGGCCCACCAGGGCCCACGCCTGCCGGACGTACAGCAGCCCGGCGAACCAGTACAGGGCGACCCCCCACCACGCGCAGGCCCAGCCGAGCACCGACGCGACGTCGCCCACCCCGCCGCCCCAGTGGGCGAGCAGGAGCAGCGGGAACGCGTACAGCAGCGCGAACGTGCCGGCCTTGCCCGCGAGGTGCACCTGCAGCGGGCCGTAGCCGTGCCGGGCGAGCACGACGAGCATGACCAGCAGCATCGTCTCGCGCGCGAGCAGCACCGCGACGAGCCACCAGGGCACCACGCCGCGCGCCGCGAGGCCGAGCAGGGTGACGAGGATGAACAGCCGGTCGGCGGCGGGGTCGAGCACCTGCCCGAGCCGCGACACCTGCCCGAGCCGGCGCGCGAGGACGCCGTCCAGCCAGTCGCTCGCGCCGGACACGGCCAGGACGAGCAGGGCCCAGCCGTCGTGGCCGGCGGCGATCAGCACCGCGAACACCGGCACCATGAGCAGCCGGACCAGGCTGATCGCGTTGGGCACGGTCAGGACGCGGTCGCTCACCACGTCGCGCTCCGCCACGCCCGCTCCTGCCTGTCGCTCCTGATCAACGCCCCATCCTACGCACCGGTCCCCCACCCCCGGGGCCACCGTCCACCACCCAGGGACGTCCTGTGGTTCGCTGGCGGCATGCCCCGCGCGAACGACGCCGCCGTGATCCGCCGCCTGCTCACCACGCGGGGCACCTGGGCGGTCGTCGGCCTCTCGGCCAACCGCGCGCGGGCCGCGTACGGGGTGGCCGCGTACCTGCAGGACCTGGGGCACGCCATCGTCCCGGTGCACCCGCGGGCCGAGACGGTGCACGGCGCGCCGGGGGTCCGCACCGTCGCCGAGGCGGTCGCCGCGGCCGGGCCGGTCGACGTGGTGGACGTGTTCGTCAACTCCGCGCTCGCCGGCGACGTGGTCGACCAGGCCGTCGCCGCCGGGGCCCGCGCGGTGTGGCTGCAGCTCGGGGTCGTGGACGAGGAGGCCGCCGCGCGCGCCGCCGCCGCGGGGCTGGACGTGGTCGTGGACGCCTGCCCGGCGATCGAGGGCCGGCGGCTCGGGCTCGGCTGACGGCACGCGCGACCGGGGCTGTGCCGGAGGTCACCGCGGCCCGTCCGGCGTCCGCGCGGCCCCGGCCGGTAGGATGGGGGCATCTCGGAGTGAGTCGCAGGTTCCCGTGATGTGCGTGCCGAGGCCCAGGGCCTCGTGATGTGGGTGTGGGACGCGACTCGACGACCGGCCGACCGGGCCGGACCACGCAGCTCCCCCCAGCGACACGAACGGTGCCTGACCCGATGACGTCTGTGCTCGACCCTGCCCTGCCCTCGACCGGGGCGCCCACCGCGCCCGAGGTCACCTTCGCCGACCTGGACCTGCCCGCGCCCCTGCGCGCGGCGGTCACCGAGCTCGGCTTCACCACCCCGACCGCGATCCAGGCCGAGGCGATCCCCGCCCTGCTCCAGGGCCGCGACATCACCGGCGTGGCCCAGACCGGCACCGGCAAGACCGCCGCGTTCGGCCTGCCGCTGCTCGCGGCCGTCGACCCGGAGCTCCGCGAGGTGCAGGCCGTGGTCCTGGCCCCGACCCGCGAGCTCGCCATGCAGGTCGCCGAGGCCCTGGAGTCCTTCGCCTCGCACCTGCCCGGCCTCCAGGTCGTGCCGGTGTACGGCGGCGCGCCCTACCTGCCGCAGCAGCGCGCGCTGCGCGGCGGCGCCCAGGTCGTCGTCGGCACGCCGGGCCGCGTGATCGACCACCTCGACCGCGGCAGCCTGGTCCTCGACTCCGTGCGGTTCCTCGTGCTCGACGAGGCCGACGAGATGCTCCGGATGGGCTTCGCCGAGGACGTGGACCGCATCGCGTCCGCCGCCCCGACCCCGCGCCAGGTCGCGCTGTTCTCGGCCACCATGCCGCAGGCGATCCGCCGCGTCGCCGCCCAGCACCTCACCGACCCGGTGGAGATCACGGTCTCCCGGCAGTCGTCGACCGTCACGAGCGTCAAGCAGACGTACGCGGTCGTGCCGTTCCGGCACAAGGCCGGCGCGCTGGCGCGGGTGCTCGCCGTGACCGACGCCGACGCGGCGATCGTGTTCGTGCGCACCCGCAGCGCGGCCGAGGACGTCGCGGTCTCCCTCGTGGAGCGCGGCGTCGCGGCGGCGTACATCTCCGGCGACGTCGCGCAGGCCGACCGCGAGAAGATCGTGGAGCGCGTGCGCTCCGGCGCGATCAACGTGCTGGTCGCCACCGACGTCGCTGCCCGCGGCCTCGACATCGACCGCATCGGGCTCGTCGTGAACTTCGACGTGCCGGGCGAGCCCGAGGCCTACGTGCACCGCATCGGCCGCACCGGCCGCGCGGGGCGCACCGGCGAGGCGCTGACGTTCGTCACCCCGAACGAGCAGGGCCGGCTGCGGGCCATCGAGCGCACCACGCGCCAGCGGCTCGAGCAGATCGAGATCCCCTCCCCCGCGGACGTCTCCGCGCACCGCGTCGCCCGGCTGCTCGACCGGGTGCCGGCCCGGCGCGAGGCCGGCCGCCTCGACCTGTACCGCACCGCGGCCGCGGAGTTCCTCGGCGCGCACCCCGACGTCGACACGACCGAGCTCGTGGCCGTCCTCGCCGCGCTCGCCGTCGGCGACGAGGGCCCCGCGCCCCGCGCGGCCGAGGGCGACGACCTGGACGACGCGCTGTCCCGGGCCCGGCTGGCGCCGGAG
>JAEWGQ010000349.1 GCA_023388235.1 Actinomycetes bacterium
CTGGACGCGCCTGCCGTACGACGTGCTGGCGACCATCTCGACCCGGATCACCAACGAGGTGCCCGAGGTGAACCGCGTGGTGCTCGACGTGACGAGCAAGCCCCCGGGCACCATCGAGTGGGAGTGATACGGGTCCTCTGACCTGTGGTTTCGCTGGCCCCGAGGTACCGACCGGGCTCCGGGGCCAGCGGAGAGCGAGAGTGACCGAGGTCTACGGTGCTGTGTCTGCAAGTTCCGCGCACACGTTCTCCCTCAGCCTTCGGGCCTCCGATAGCGTCGGTCCATGGACTCTGTGGAGCGCACCCAACTGGCTGCTGCTGCCATCTCTAGGGCACTGGCCAGCGGCACGGCCGATTCCTTGGCATCTGCCATGTCTGCACTGGAAGAGCTTCGCGACGCGGGGCTGACTCCGGGCGAGTTGGAAGATGCCCAACTCCTGGTGGCTGAGGGGATGGACGCGAGTCGGCCACTACGGGCTGAGAGCGTCGACCGGCTTGCGTATCTCGTTGAGCATGCACCTAGGGGGCTCTCCGTGGCGGAGGCCTACGCAGCCCTGACACCTGCGCAGAAGGCAGCGTTCGACGCCATGCCTGGGCAGACCCTGTGACCGAGACGGCGACGCAGGTGGACTTGTGGTCTGTCGCCGCCACGTTGTTTGCCGCCGCCTCTTTGATCGCCGTGGTCTGGCAGATCCTGCGGTTCGAAGCCACGCAGGTGATGCAGGCGTGGGAAGTGAGTTATGGACCCTCGGACGAGGTGGCTGAGGGACGTCGGGAGGTGCGCATCTCCTTCCGCCCGGTTGGACCGGTCGTCGTGCATGAAGTTGAGGCGCACAGCTGGGATGCAGCGCGAGTGCCGGTCGTCAGCGAGCGAGCGCGAATGGACTGCGACTCCGAGCCGTTGCGGGCCTCGGTCGTTTGGCTTGACGGCGAGAGCGCCTATGCGGGCTTCAGCTGGATCCGACCGGCGATCCTGAGAACCGTGCCGGTGCGACAGGCTCTGCGCGTCCGGCTCAGCGATGGGCGCTGGTATCTGTGGAGGTGGCATGCCTTTCCGCGTCCTGCCCGGTGGCGACAGGGCAAGTGGGTGCGCTGGCGGCCTGACCAGCCGCGTCGGACGTTCGTGCCTGACCTCTGGGGTGAGCCGGGGAGCAAGTAACCCCGCTAGGAGACCCACCAACGCCGCCGCCGCTCCAGCGCCTCGACCCGCTCCACCACAGCCGTGAGTTTGTCGACACCACACCAGCGTCCGGACGTGGAGCGAGTCGTAGGCGAAGCCCCGTCCGGAGTGCCGCCAGGCACTTCGTCCAGGACCACCGCGAAGCGGTCGCGCCCCTTTGACTGCTCAGTACTCGTATGTGCACAAGAAGACTCTCTTCAGGAGTCTGAAGAGAGTCTTCTTCTATACGGATCAGACACCCGTGTCCGGTCGTAGGAGACACCGGTGTCTCTGCACCATGCGCTTCGTGTCCGATCACCTCTGTGTGTAGAGACACGGGTGTCCGATCATCGTGGTGTACGTGATCGGACACTGATGTCTTTGTACATAGCGGATCGGGCAGGGGAACGATGCCCTCGTGCGGCAGCACGGTGATGACAATGGGGTTGCGCGAGCCCCGGCGCTCGACGCGCACGGCGCACACGTCCTCCAGGGCGATCAGGTGCCGAGTCACAGTGCGGGTGCTCACCCGAGCTCCCGCCGCCAGGGCCTCGATGCCCTGGCGGTGCTGGTCCCCGACAGCCCATGCCTCGCGGCGGATCGCCATGTACGTGAAGAGTGCGCCCGGCTCGATGCCCGAGTCCAGGAGCGCGTGCGGCACCTGGACGAAGCGGTCGGTGTTGATCCCGCCGGCCGACGGGTCGATGGTCTTCATGTCGAGGTTCTCGTGTTCCCTTGCTTCGACCGGCCCCCGGAGCGTGTGGCGCGCTCGCGGGGGCACTTCTACGCCACGTGGACCATCGACGCGACGTCAGGCCTGATTGGCATCCGGGTGTTCCTGAGGCCCGAGCCTCAGCTCTAGTCGGCGGCGCGCCGATGCCGCCCTCATGTCAGACGCACAGGGGCAGCAACCGACATTCAGTCCGGACGGCTCGCACTACTGGGATGGCGGCCAGTGGGTGCCGGTGCCCACGCGGAGGTCGGCGAAGCGGAAGCCCAGCCTCAGGGTCCAGATCCTCCGGCCGCTCATCATCGTGGGCGTGATCCTGGCCGGGGTGTTTATCTGGTCCGCGTTCCAGGACGACAGCGGAGGTGTGACCGAGCAGCAGGTGAACGACGCGTACTGCGAGTCGTTCGGCGACCGCTCGGGCGACCCCGACTGCCCCTGACGCACGAGAGCCCGCCCCCCCTGGCGTGGAGGCGGGCTCTCGCTTCCCGGAGCGCACTTTGCGGGGTCACGCGAAGCTCTGGTCAAGAAGGACCAGGAGTTCACCGGGCCTGACGCGGCGGCACGACGTTCCCCGGCTTGGGGGGAACAGGCTCTTGCCCCGCAGGATCTCGTCCCGCTTCTGCCGGTCTCGGTCGATGCCCAGATAGATCTCCGTCGTCTGGGTGGAGCTGTGCCCCAGGAGCGCGGCAGCCACGCGCAAGGCGTTGTCGTGGCCATGCTCTGACGCCTGGTCGAACAGGATCCGGGCAACGCTCCGGCGGACGGTGTGCACGCCCTCGCCCCGCAGGGTCTCGGTCCCGAGCTGACGGCTGAGCGCCCTCTGGATGATCAGCGCGGGCTTGGAGATTCGGACGGTCGGCTGAAGTTCGCCGTATCGGTCGGCCCATGCGTCGGAGTTCGTCCATAGAGGCTTCGGGGAGGTCCGGCTGGCACCAGGAGATCGGAGCCCTGGAGGGGTCGCCCCAGCTCCCTGGCGTAATGCACCAGCCATCGGCGCATCTCGGCGTCCAGGTCAGAAGTCACCGGCAACTCGTCCTCATAAGCGGACTTCGTCACGAACACGTGGAGGTAGCCCTGATCCAGGTGTAGGTCCCCGACCGTCAGGCGCCCCCGCGAGCCCGCCTTCCGGTGCGGAGGCGGGCTCTCGCGCGTCCGGGGGGTCCCGGCGGCCCGGCGAACCACCGCCGGGCCGCGGTCGTGCTGCGCGCACCGCCGGCACCCCGCCGGGCGGGCCGGCACCCGCCGGGCGGGCGGCTCCGACACGCCGGTCTGCCGCAGACCAGGACCTATGTCCTAGGCTGAACGGGCGCCGCCAGGTGGGACGAAAGGCCCGATCCCGAGGATTTTCGGGTTTGTGCCCCGCTTCACGAAGCCTCACGGCCTGCGTCGCATGACCAACGTCCCACTCTGCGGCACGCAGGGGGAGGACGCTCTTCCCGTGGGGCTCACCAGGTTCCACCGGATCGGCGAGGGGCCGGTTCGTAACGGGGGTATCTGAAAGGGAACACCACATGTCTACCGTGGCAGCGACGGGCGGCTCGAAGGCTGCTCGCGTCATCGGCATCATCTCGGCGGTCGCCGGGCTCATCATGATCATCGCCGGCGGCATCACCTGGGGCTCGGTCTCGAGCCACCTCGCGGACGAGAACATCACGGTCTCGGAGGACGCCGCGAACTTCGCCGGCCAGCCCGTCACGACGCCGTGGACCGCCTTCGCGCAGGCCGACATCATCAACCACCACGCGCTCGAGGCCACCGGCGGCAAGACCTACGCCGAGCTCGACAAGGAGGACCCGGTCCGCGCCACCGCGATGAACGCGTCCTTCCTGCGTGCCTCGCTCTTCACCTCCGTCGTCGCCTTCGGCGTCGCCGCGCTGGTCATGGGCCTGGGCGTCCTGTTCATCCTCGTCGGCTACGCCCTGTGGGCCCTCGCCGGCCGCAAGGTCGCGACGGTCGTCGAGCCGCGGGCGACCACCCCGGCGGACTCCGGCCTCAAGGCCTGATCCGACCCCGCACGGCACGAAGGGCCGGGACCCCCACGGGGTCCCGGCCCTTCGTCGTGCGCGCGCCGGTCAGCGGGCCGCGCGCTGCTCCCGGTTCCGGCGCCGGGCCGTGGTGAGCAGCGAGCCCACGAGCAGGGCCACGCCGCCGCCCGCGAGCAGGACGATCAGCGCGAGCTGCACGTCGATCCGCGCACCCGCCGCGACCGCGAGGATGCCGATCCCGACGGCGGTCACGATCAGGCCCCACACGACCGTCGCGGACCGGGGGCCCCGGTCCTCCGGCAGGGGCTCGGGCACGGGCGCCGGCTGCGGCGCGGGGGCCGGCCCCGGGGAGGCGGACGCGTACGGCGCCGGGCCGGGCGCCGCGGCGGCCGGGGTGGGCCGCGTGGGCTCCGGGGCGGCGGCGGGCGCGGTGTACGCGGTGTACGCGGTCTGCCCGGTGTGCGCCGGGGCCCCGGGCGCCTCGGCGTCCGCCGGCGCATGCTCCAGCGGGCGGGTGGCGTCCACCTGCTCGAAGCGGGCGGTGGCGTCGTCGGTGTCCGCGGCGTCGACCTGCTCGATGCGGGCGGTGGCGTCGTCGGTGCCCGCGGCGTCCACCTGCTCGATCCGCTCCGTGGGCCCGTCGGCGGCGGGGCGCTCGATCCGCTCGGTCGCGGGCTCGACCGCGTCGTCCGGTGTCTGCGGGGACCCGGGTCCGGTGCTGGTCATCAGTCCTCCTCGATGGTGATGCTGCCGACGCCGACCTCGATGGACAGCGCGATCTGCGCGTCCCGGCCGTCACGCACGGCGTCGCTCCTGAACGTGCGGTCGTGGCCGATGCCGTCGGACCGCTGCACGTGCCCGTCGACGTCCCACTCCACGTTGCCGGCGCCCGACGTGACGTCGGCGGTCACCGCGGCGCCCTCCGGCACGACGACGGTCACGTCGCCGAGCCCGCCGCTGATCGGCACGACCAGCGTCTCGTCCGTCAGCGGGACGTCCGTCAGGTCGACGCGGGCCTCCCCGACGCCGAACGAGAACCCGGCCTCGGCCGCCTCGCGGCTGACCACGCCGACGTCGATCGAGTTGAACGGCTCCCGGTCGCCGACCCAGCGGTCGCCGTCGCCGAACACCACGGTGGGGCCGGCGACGACCATGCCGACGATCGCGAGGGCCGTGAGGCCGCCGGCGGTGCGGCCGCGCAGGCCGGACACGATGATCGCGAGGCCCACGAGCACGACGCCCCCGCCCACGACGTACGGGCCGATCGGGCCGTCGTAGACGCCCGCGCGGTCGGCGGCGAGCAGGCCGGCGAGGCCGAGCAGGATGACGCCGACGACGATGCCCGTCAGGGCGGCGCCCGGGCCCCGGCGCGGCGGCTTGTGCGGGCGCGGGGCGGGCGGCGGCACCGGGGTCGGCGGCAGCGGGGGCAGCGGG
>JAEWGQ010000366.1 GCA_023388235.1 Actinomycetes bacterium
GCCCTGTACGCCGCGGAGCTGACCGGCCGGGGCGCCCGGCGCGCCGCGCGGGCCGGGGACGGCGCCGAGCCGCGGGCCGTCCGGCGCGTCGGCATCGTCGGCGCGGGGCTGATGGCCGCCCAGCTCGCGGTGCTGCTGGGCACCCGGCTCGACGTGCCGGTGGCGCTGCGCGAGGTGGACGAGGAGCGGGCCGCCGCCGGCCGGGACCGGGTGCGCGGCCTCGTCGAGCAGGCCGTCGCACGCGGGCGGCTCGCGGAGGACGACGCGCGCCGGCTGCTGGACCGCGTGGTTGTCGGCACCGACCTGGCGGCCCTGGCCGACGCGGACCTCGTCGTCGAGGCCGTCACCGAGGTGCTGGAGGTCAAGCGCGCCGTCTTCGCGGAGCTCGAGGCGCTGGTGCGGCCGGACTGCGTGCTCGCGACGAACACCTCCGCGCTGTCCGTGACGGCGATGGCGGACGGGCTCGCGCACCCGGAGCGCGTGGTCGGGCTGCACTTCTTCAACCCCGTGGCGCAGATGCCGCTGGTGGAGGTGGTCGCGACCGCCGCCGCCGACCCCGTGGCGGTGGCGACCGGGGTGGACGTCGCGCGGCGGGCCGGCAAGACCGTGGTGCGGACGACCGACCGCCCGGGCTTCGTCGTGAACCGCGTGCTGCTGCGGATGCTGGCGGACGTGCTCGGCGCCGTCGAGGACGGGACGCCGGTCGAGGCGGCCGACGCCGCGCTGCGGCCCCTCGGGCTGCCGATGAGCCCGTTCGCGCTGCTGCAGCTGGTCGGGCTGCCGGTGGCCCGGCACGTGCTGGTGACGCTGCACGACGAGCTCGGGCCGCGCTACCCCCTGTCCCCCGGGCTCGACCGGCTGGTCGAGCAGGGCCGCACCGTCGCGCGCCCGGGGCCCGCGGGGCTGCCGGAGGTCGACCCGGCCGTGCAGGACGCCTTCGGCGCGCCGGCCGCCGGCGGGACGCGTGCCGAGCAGGAGGCGGCCGTGCTCGCGCGGGTGGCGCGCGGGCTGGCGGAGGAGATCGGCGCGCTGCTGGACGAGGGCGTGGTGCCCGGCGCGGAGCAGGTGGACCTGGCGATGCTGCTCGGGGCCGGCTGGCCCGCGCACCTCGGGGGGATCTGCCCGTGGCTGGACCGCTCCGGGTGGTCGGAGCGCGTCCTCGGGCGGCGCCTGCTGCCCGCGGGGGTGGCGTCGGTGCCGCCGGCCGTCTGACGACGACCTCGCGGCCGGCGGCACCGAGGATCAGAAGACGGTGAGCCCGCGGTCCCGGAACTGCTGGCGCACGCGGGCGACCAGCTCGGGGCTCGGCGGCTGGGTGTCCTCCAGGGCGTAGTCCATGCCCAGGCTCGCCCACTTGTCGCGGCCCATCTGGTGGAACGGGAGCACCTCGACGCGGGTGACGGTGGACAGCGTCGCGACGTAGTCCGCGACGGCCTCCACGTTCTCGACCGCGTCGGTCAGGCCCGGCACGAGCACGAACCGGATCCAGATCTCGGTGCCGCTCGCGGCGACCCGGCGGCCGAAGTCGAGCGTGGGCTGCAGCTCGCGGCCGGTCGTCCGCTTGTAGGTCTCGGGGATGCCGGACTTGACGTCCAGCAGCACCAGGTCGATGTCCGCCAGCATCGCGTCGGTGCAGTGCGCGCCGAGGTAGCCGGAGGTGTCGATGGCGGTGTGCACGCCCAGCTCCTTCGCGCCGCGCAGCAGGCGGGCGACGAAGGCGGGCTGCATGAGCGGCTCGCCGCCGGAGATCGTCAGGCCGCCACCGGTGACCCGGAACGCCGGGACGTACCGGGCGACGCGGCGGAGCAGCTCCTCGGCGAGCACGGGCTCGCCGCGCCGCATCTCCATCGTGTCGGGGTTGTGGCAGTACAGGCACCGCAGCGGGCACCCGGCCAGGAACGTCGTCAGGCGCGTGCCGGGGCCGTCCACCGCGGTGACGAGCTCCCAGGAGTGCAGCGAGCCGAGCTCGCCGGCGCGCATCTGCGCGAACCGCTCGTGGCGGTCCGCCTCGCTGACCTCGAGCCCGGCGGTGCCGGCCGAGGAGCGCTGGTGCGAGCCGCCGACCACGGGCAGCCCGAGCTCGATGACCGGGGCGCCCACCTGCTCGACGGTGCTGGCCATGTCACTCCTCCTCGGTGCGTGCTGCGGGGCGGCGGGGGGCGGGTGCCCGCCGGGACGGGGGTCCCGGCGGGCACCCGAGCGGGTCAGAGCCCGCCGTGGAAGGTCCGCGAGAGGACGTCGAGCTGCTGCTCGCGCGTCAGGCGGACGAAGTTCACGGCGTAGCCGGAGACCCGGATGGTGAGCTGCGGGTACTTCTCGGGGTGCTCCATGGCGTCCTCGAGGGTGTCCCGGTTGAGGACGTTGACGTTCAGGTGGTACCCGGAGGACACGTTGTACGCGTCCATGAGGCCCACGAGGTTCGTCACCTGCTCGTCCTTGGTGCGGCCGAGGCCCGAGGGCACGACCGTCGAGGTGAGCGAGATCCCGTCCATCGCCTCGGAGTACGGCAGCTTCGCGACCGACATCGCGGAGGCGAGCATGCCGTGGGAGTCGCGCCCGTTCATCGGGTTGGCGCCCGGGGCGAACGGCTCGCCGGCGCGGCGGCCGTCGGGGGTGTTGCCCGTGGCCTTGCCGTACACGACGTTCGAGGTGATGGTCAGCACCGACTGCGTGTGGAGGGCGTTCCGGTAGGTCTTGTGCTTCCGGATCTTCTCCATGAACGCCTTGGTGATGCCCACGGCGATCTCGTCGGCGCGGTCGTCGTCGTTGCCGTACTTCGGGAAGTCGCCCTCGATGACGTAGTCCGTCACCAGGCCGTCCTCGTCGCGCACCGGCGTGACCTTGGCGTACTTGATGGCCGACAGCGAGTCCGCGACGACCGACAGGCCGGCGATGCCGCAGGCCATGGTCCGCAGGATCGCGCGGTCGTGCAGGGCCATCTCGAGGCGCTCGTACGCGTACTTGTCGTGCATGTAGTGCACGCAGTTCAGCGCGTCGACGTAGGTCTCGGCCAGCCAGTCGAGCAGCTTGTCGTACTTCGCCGCCACGTCCTCGTAGTCCAGGACGTCGCCCTCGACCGGGGCGCTGACCGGCGCGACCTGCTTGCCGGACACCTCGTCGCGGCCGCCGTTGATCGCGTAGAGCAGGGCCTTGGCGATGTTCACGCGGGCGCCGAAGAACTGCATCTGCTTGCCGATGGCCATGCCGGAGACGCAGCAGGCGATGCCCGCGTCGTCGCCGAGGTCGGTGCGCAGGAGGTCGTCGGACTCGTACTGCACCGATGAGGTCTGGATGGAGGTGCGGGCGCAGAAGTCCTTGAAGCCGCGGGGGAGGGCGTCGCTCCACAGCACCGTCATGTTGGGCTCCGGGGCGGGGCCGAGGTTGTGCAGGGTCTGCAGCATCCGGAACGAGTTGCGCGTCACCAGGGTGCGGCCGTCGGCGCCCATGCCGCCGATGGACTCGGTCACCCAGGTGGGGTCTCCGGAGAAGATCTCGTCGTACTCGGGGGTGCGCAGGAAACGGACGATGCGCAGTTTGATGACGAACTGGTCGATCAGCTCCTGCGCCTGCTCCTCGGTGATGCGGCCGGCGTCGAGGTCGCGCTGGATGAACACGTCGAGGAACGTGGAGGTGCGGCCCAGGCTCATCGCGGCGCCGTTCTGCTCGCGGACCGCTCCCAGGTAGGCGAAGTAGAGCCACTGCACCGCTTCCTGCGCGGTGCGGGCGGGGCCGGAGATGTCGAAGTCGTAGGAGGCGGCCAGGCGCTTCAGCTCCTCGAGGGCGCGGATCTGCTCGGCCATCTCCTCGCGGTCGCGGATCACGGACTCGGTGGACCAGTCGGCGTCCAGGGCGGCCCGGTCCTGTTTGCGCAGCTCGATCAGGCGGTCCACGCCGTAGAGGGCGACGCGGCGGTAGTCGCCGATGA
>JAEWGQ010000378.1 GCA_023388235.1 Actinomycetes bacterium
CTCGCGCTGGGTCTCGAAGCCCTCGAGCCACTCGTTCGTGGTCGGGTCGAAGCCCTCGGGGTACTTGTAGTTGCCCTGCTCGTCGTACTCGGCCGCCATGCCGTACAGCGCGGGGTCGAAGTCGTCCGACTCGGGGTCGAAGCCCTCGTTCGCCTGCTTGAGCGACAGCGAGATGCGGCGACGCTCCAGGTCGATGTCGATGACCTTGACGAACACGTCGTCGCCGACCTGCACGACCTGCTCCGGCACCTCGACGTGGCGCACGGCCAGCTCCGAGATGTGCACCAGGCCCTCGATGCCGTCCTCGACGCGCACGAACGCACCGAACGGGACCAGCTTGGTGACCTTGCCGGGGACGACCTGGCCGATGGCGTGCGTCCGGGCGAACGCCTGCCACGGGTCCTCCTGCGTCGCCTTCAGCGACAGCGAGACCCGCTCGCGGTCGAAGTCGACCTCGAGCACCTCGACCGTGACCTCCTGGCCGACCTCGACGACCTCGGAGGGGTGGTCGATGTGCTTCCAGGAGAGCTCGGAGACGTGCACGAGCCCGTCCACGCCACCCAGGTCGACGAACGCACCGAAGTTGACGATCGAGGACACGACACCGGGGCGCACCTGGCCCTTCTGCAGGGTCTGCAGGAAGGTGGAGCGGACCTCGGACTGCGTCTGCTCGAGCCACGCCCGGCGCGACAGGACCACGTTGTTGCGGTTCTTGTCGAGCTCGATGATCTTCGCCTCGATCTCCTTGCCGACGTACGGCTGGAGGTCGCGGACGCGCCGCATCTCGACGAGGGAGGCCGGCAGGAAGCCGCGGAGGCCGATGTCGAGGATGAGGCCACCCTTGACCACCTCGATGACGGTGCCGGTGACGACGCCGTCCTCCTCCTTGATCTTCTCGATCGTGCCCCAGGCGCGCTCGTACTGGGCGCGCTTCTTGGACAGGATCAGACGACCCTCCTTGTCCTCCTTCTGGAGGACGAGGGCCTCGACCTCGTCACCGACCTTGACGACCTCGCCCGGGTCCACGTCGTGCTTGATGGACAGCTCGCGGGACGGGATGACGCCCTCGGTCTTGTAGCCGATGTCGAGCAGGACCTCGTCGCGGTCGACCTTGACGATGGTGCCCTCGACGATGTCACCGTCGTTGAAGTACTTGATGGTGGCGTCGACGGCGGCGAGGAAGTCCTCGGCGGTGCCGATGTCGTTGACCGCGACCTGCGGGGTGCCGGGCTTGGCGGGGGTGGAGATGCTCATGTAGGGATGGGCTCCGATGCGGACAGTTGTCGTGCGGACAGGGATTCGGCGGTGGGCGACGCCCGGAGGGCACGCCACACCGCCGAATACCTTACCGGCCGCGGTGACGGCCGGTCAAAGCCGTCAGGCCAGGGCCCGGGCGACCTGCAGCAGGTCCGCCGGGACGCGCTTGACCTTGCCCGCGATCTCGGGCAGCGGGACCAGCACGACCTCCTCGCCGCGCAGCGCCGTCATGACGTTCGACTCGCCGCGGGCCAGGGCGTCGATCGCCGCCACGCCGAACCGGCTGCCGAGGATCCGGTCGGCCGGGACCGGGCTGCCGCCGCGCTGGACGTGGCCCAGCACGGTGACCCGGGTGTCGAACCCGGTGCGCTGCTCGATCTCCGCCTTGACCCGCGCGGTGATGGCGCCGGCCACGATCTCGCCGAACTGGCCCACCGGGGCCTCGTAGGACATCGAGGTGCCCTCGGCGGGCACGGCGCCCTCGGCCACCACGACGATCGAGAAGTTCGCGTGCGCGCGGTGCCGGTGCTTGAGGAACTTGATGACCTTGTCGATGTCGAACGGCTCCTCCGGGGCCAGCACGACCTCGGCGCCGCCCGCGATGCCCGCGGTGACGGCGATCCAGCCGGCGCTGCGCCCCATGACCTCGACGATCATCACGCGGTTGTGCGACTCGGCGGTGGTGTGCACCCGGTCGATCGCCTCGGTCGCGATCTCGACCGCGGTCTCGAAGCCGATGGACCGGTCGGTGCCCCAGACGTCGTTGTCGATCGTCTTGGGGATCGCGACGATCTTCACGCCCGCCTCCGCGACCTTCGACGCCGCGTGCAGGGTGCCGTCGCCGCCGATGCAGATCAGCGCCTCGATCCGCTCGGCCTCCAGCGTCGCCAGGACGCCGTCCATCCCGCCGTTCGAGGAGTGCGGGTGGTACCGGGCGGTGCCGAGCAGCGTGCCGCCGCTGGGCAGCACGTTGCGGATGTGGTTGCGGGTCAGCGGCACGATGTCGCCGTCCACCACCCCGCGCCAGCCGTTGCGGAAGCCGATGATGGAGTGCCCGTACTCCCCCTCGCCCCGCTTGACGACCGCCCGGATCGCCGCGTTCAGACCGGGGACGTCGCCACCACCGGTGAGCAGTCCGACTCGCACGCTGAGGTCTCCTTCATCCGAGGGTGGGGGTGGGCCGCGGCACCGTCGCGCGACCTGCCCAGGCTATCGGCACGGCGCGCAGCCCCGTGAGCCGGAGGTCCCGGGGCGGGCGTCGGGCTACCGTCGTGCCGGTGACCACCGACGAGACGCCCGGTCCGCAGCTCGCCGCCGCGGGGTACCGCGACGTGCCCCCGGCCGCCGCCGAGGGGGCCGGGCGCCGCTGGTGGGACGCCAACGCCGCCGACTACCTCGACGAGCACGGGGCGTTCCTCGGGGACGACGACTTCCTGTGGTGCCCCGAGGGCCTGCGGGAGTCCGAGGCGCACCTGCTCGGGGACGTGGCGGGCCGCCGGGTGCTCGAGGTGGGCGCCGGGGCCGCGCAGTGCTCCCGGTGGCTCGCGGCGCGCGGCGCCCGGGTGGTGGCGACCGACGTGTCCGCCGGCATGCTGCACGCCGCCGCCGCGGTCGACCGCGCCCGGGCGGCGGACGCGGGCCGGGAGGCGGGCCCCGTCGCCGGGCGGGCCGTGGCCGTCCCCCTGGTGCAGGCGGACGCGCGGGCGCTGCCGTTCCCGGACGCGTCGTTCGACGTGGTGTTCACCGCGTACGGGGCGATCCCGTTCGTGCCGGACGCCCGCCGGGTGCACGCCGAGGCCGCGCGCGTGCTGCGGCCGGGCGGCCGCTGGGTCTGCTCGGTGACGCACCCCGTGCGCTGGGCGTTCCCCGACGACCCGGGGCCCCGCGGGCTCACCGCCGAGCGCTCGTACTTCGACCGCCGGCCCTACGTCGAGTCCGACGAGCAGGGCCGCGTGCTGTACGCCGAGTACCACCGCACGCTCGGCGACCACGTCGCGGACGTGGTCGGCGCCGGGCTGGTGCTCGACGCGCTGGTCGAGCCGGAGTGGCCCGAGGGGCACGACCGGACGTGGGGCGGCTGGAGCCCGCTGCGCGGCCGGCTGCTGCCGGGCACGGCGGTGCTCGTGGCGCACCGCCCGGCGTAGCCCCGCCGGGCGGTGCGGGACCGCCCGGCGGTGCGGGACAGCCCGGCGGTCAGGGCCGGCCGGGGTCGGCCCGGCGCCCGCGGGGCGGTCAGTGCCCGGCGGCGTGCCAGCTCTCGCCCACGCCGACCGACACGTCCAGCGGCACCGACAGGTCGTACGCGGAGCCCATCTGCTCGCGCACCAGCGCCTCGACGGCCTCGCGCTCGCCCGGGGCGACCTCCAGCACGAGCTCGTCGTGCACCTGCAGCAGCATCCGGGACGCGAGGCCCTGGGCGTCCAGCTCGCGCTGCACGCCCAGCATGGCGAGCTTGATGAGGTCGGCCGCGCTGCCCTGGATCGGGGCGTTGAGGGCCATCCGCTCCGCGGCCTCGCGGCGCACCCGGTTGTCGCTCGTGAGGTCCGGCAGGTACCGGCGCCGGCCGAGGATCGTCGCGGTGTACCCCGTGGCCCGGGCCTCGGCGGCCACGCCCTCGAGGTAGTCGCGCACGCCGCCGAACCGGGAGAAGTAGTCGCGCATGAGCGCCGACGCCTCGCCGACGTCGATCTTCAGCTGCTGGGACAGCCCGTAGGACGACAGCCCGTAGGCCAGGCCGTAGGACATCGCCTTGATCTTGGACCGCTGCGCGCTCGTGACCTCGTCGGTCGGGACGCCGAACACCCGCGAGCCGACGTAGGAGTGCAGGTCCTCCCCCGCGGTGAACGCCTCGATCAGCCCGGCGTCGCCGGACAGGTGCGCCATGATCCGCATCTCGATCTGCGAGTAGTCGGCCGTCAGCAGCGTCTCGTAGCCGGCGCCGACGACGAACGCCCGGCGGATCTGGCGGCCCGCCTCGGTGCGGATCGGGATGTTCTGCAGGTTCGGGTCGGTCGACGACAGCCGCCCGGTCGCCGCGATCGTCTGCTGGAACGTCGTGTGGATCCGCCCGTCGGGCGCCACCGAGCGGAGCAGGCCCTCGACCGTCTGCCGCAGCCGGATGGCGTCGCGGTGCGCGAGCAGGTGCTCCAGGAACGGGTGCCCGGTGCGGGCGAACAGGTCCGCCAGGGCGTTGGCGTCCGTGGTGTACCCGGTCTTCGTGCGCTTGGTCTTCGGCATGTCGAGCTGGTCGAACAGCACCTCCTGCAGCTGCTTCGGCGAGCCGAGGTTCACCTCCCGCCCGATCGCGTCGTACGCCTCGCCCGCGGCGCGCTGCACCGCGCTGTCGTACTCCTTCTCCAGCGCGGACAGGTAGCCGGCGTCGGCGGCGATGCCCACGTGCTCCATGCGCTCGAGCACGCCCTCCAGCGGGAGCTCGACGTCGCGCAGCAGGTGCTCGGCACCCCGGTCGGCGAGCTGCGCGTCCAGCACGTCCACGAGGTCGAGCACGGCGGCGGCGCGCACCGCGCCGCGCGCCCCCTCCTGCGAGCCCTCGAGGTCCAGGTCGAGCGCCCCCTGCCCCGACTCGTCGGCGACCGCGCCGAGCTCGCGGCGCAGGTAGCCGATCGCCAGGTCGGACAGGTCGTAGCCCCGGCGGTCGGGCTGCAGCAGGTACGCGCCCAGCTCGGTGTCGAACTCGACGCCCGCCAGGGTCAGCCCGCGGCCGGCGAGCGCGTGCCACGCCTCCTTGGCCGCGTGCAGCACCTTCGGCTGCGCCGGGTCGGCCAGCCACGCCGCCAGCGCCGCCTCGTCCTCCGGCGCGACCTGCGCGAGGTCGTACGCCACGGCCTCGTCGCCGACCACGAGGGCGATCCCCCACGCGTCGCCGCCGGCCGGGGACGCCGAGCCCTGCACGTCCACCGCGGTGCGCGCGCCCGCGTGCCGCTCGAGCCACGCCGCCAGGCCGCCGTCCACGGGCGTGACCACGACGGGCCCCTCCGCCGGGCCGGCGACCTCGCCGCCCGCGTCGCCCTCGCCCGGGAGCATCGCGAACAGCCGGTCGCGCAGGGTGCGGAACTCCAGCTCGTCGAGGATGGTGTGCAGCGCCTCGCGGTCCCACGGGCGCGCCGCGAGGTCCTCGGGGCCCAGCGGGAGCTCGAGGTCGTCCAGCAGCCGGTTGAGCTGCCGGTTCAGCAGCACCTGGTCCAGGTGCGCGCGCAGGGACTCCCCCGCCTTGCCGGTGATCCGGTCGACGCTCGCCACGACGCCCGGCAGGCCGTCGTACGTCGTGATCCACTTCGCGGCGGTCTTCGGGCCCACGCCCGGGACGCCGGGCAGGTTGTCCGACGACTCGCCGACCAGCGCCGCGATGTCCGGGTAGCGGGCCGGCGGCACGCCGTACTTCGCCTCGACGGCCTCGGGCGTCATCCGCGCGAGCTCGGACACGCCCTTCACCGGGTACAGCACGGTGACCTGGTCGTCGACGAGCTGCAGCGAGTCGCGGTCGCCGGAGCAGATGAGCACCTGCATGCCCTCCGCCGCGCCCTGCCGGGCGAGCGTCGCGAGGATGTCGTCGGCCTCGAACCCCGGCTTGTCGAGCGTCGGGATGTGCATCGTCTCGAGCACCTGCTTGATGACCTCGACCTGGCCGCGGAACGGCTCCGGCGACGCCGAGCGGTTGGCCTTGTACTCCTCGTACCGCTCGGTGCGGAACGTCGTCCGCCCGGCGTCGAACGCGACCGCGACGTGCGTCGGCTCCTCGTCCCGGAGCAGGTTCGCGAGCATCGACACGAACCCGAAGACGGCGTTGGTGGGCTGGCCGGTCGAGGTGGCGAACTTGTCGACCGGGAGGGCGAAGAACGCCCGGTACGCCATCGAGTGGCCGTCCACCAGGAGCAGCCGTGCGGTCCCGCCGCCCGGGAGGTGTCGCGTCGCGTCAGTCACGGGTGCCAACCTATCGGTCATGTCCGACACCGGCCCGGAGCCCCAGACCCCGCCCCCCTACCCGCCCGGCACGCTCATGGAGCGCATGGGCATCGAGCTGCTGGAGGTCACCGCCGACCGCGCGGTCGGCACGATGCCCGTCGCCGGGAACGTCCAGCCGTTCGGCCTGCTGCACGGCGGGGCGTCGGCCGTGCTCGCCGAGACGCTGGGGTCGTACGCGGCCGCCGCGCACGCCGGCCCGGACCGCCGGGCGGTCGGGATCGAGCTGAGCTGCACGCACCACCGGGCGGCCACGGACGGCGTCGTCACGGGCACCGCGACGGCCGTGCACCTCGGAGGGCGGGTGGCGACCTACGACGTGGTGGTCGAGGACCCGCGCGGCCGGCGGATCTGCTCCGCGCGGCTCACCTGCATGCTGGTGGACGCCCGCCCGGACTGAACCCGGGCGGCCTCCGCGCCGGC
>JAEWGQ010000379.1 GCA_023388235.1 Actinomycetes bacterium
GCGCCGGAGGCCGCGAGGAGCGCCGCGACCGCTCCCTCGCCGCCGCCGAACGTCCCGCGCACGATGACGACCGTCTGCACCAGCACGAACGCGCCGGCGGCGGCGACCGCGAGGTCCAGCGCCAGCACGGGCCGCAGGGCGGGGGTGCGCACGAGCAGCAGCACGCCGCGCCGGGCGCGCTCGCCGAACGGGCGCTCCGGCGCACCCCCGCCCGCGCGTCCCGCGTCCGGTGCGCGGTGCGGCACCGTCGTGGTGAGCACGAGGGCGGCGGAGGCGGCGAACCCGGCGGCCGTGCCCCCGAACAGCGCGGCCGACGGCACCACGAGCAGCAGCGCCGCGGCGAGCGCGGGGGACAGCACCGCCTCCAGGTCGTACGCGAGCCGGGACAGCGCCAGCGCGGCGGTGTAGTCGTCCTCGTCGGGCAGCACGTCCGGGACCACCGACTGGAACGTCGGCGTGAAGGTGGCCGAGGCCGCCTGGAGCACGAACACGAGCACGTACACCTGGCCGACGTCGCCGACGAACGGCAGGGCCAGCGCCACGACCAGCCGCAGCAGGTCGGCCCCGGCCAGCACCCGGCGGCGGGGCAGCCGGGCGACCGCCGCCGCCGCGAGGGGGGCCACCAGCACGTAGGCGACCATCTTGACCGCCAGCGCCGTGCCGAGGACGGCGCCGGCGTCGCGCCCGGCGAGGTCGTAGGCGAGCAGGCCGAGGGCGACCGTCGCCAGCCCGGTGCCGGTCAGGGCGACCACCTGGGCGGCGAGCAGCCGGCGGTACACGGGGTGGGCGAGGGCGCGGAGCACCCGCCCAGTGTCCGGCTGGCTGCGCAGGTGCGCAAGGACGCAGGAATCGCGACACGCCGAGCCGTCGCGACACGCCGGACGTGCGTCACCGCCGGCCGCCCGGGCCGCAGCCGCTCGTCCACATGTGCACCCCGGTGTGGGCGGACATGTGGACGGCTGTGGACGACGGAGGGCCTCCTCGCAGGCCCGCGCAGGTGGTCCCGCACGCGGGTCGCGTGTCAGTGGTCGGTCGTAGCCTGTGGATGAAGCCGGACAGCGGAGCGTCGTACACAGCCTGTGGAGAACGACACGCGTGTAACACCAGTCCTTGTGGTCCCTTGCCGGACGCACCACTAGGTGTAGTGTTCTGACTCGCCGCTCGGAGCGGGGCCCGGACCACCGGGCGACCAGCCCGGGCACGGCCGAGAGCACAGATCAGCAGCACCAGCAGGGCGGGGCGGGCGCGGGGGCGCACGTACCAGCTCGGCCTTCACACCGGGGAGACACGATGACCATCACCGTCTACAGCAAGCCGTCGTGCGTCCAGTGCAACGCGACCTACCGCGCCCTGGACAAGGCCGGCCTGCAGTACGAGGTCGTCGACATCACCGAGGACTGCGACGCGCGCGACTACGTCATGTCGCTCGGCCACCTGCAGGCGCCCGTCGTGGTGGCGGACGGCCACCACTGGTCCGGCTACCGCCCCGACCAGATCAAGGCGATCGCCGACCGCGCCGCGGTCTCCGTCGCCTGACGCGGCCGCCGGCCGCCCGACCCGGGCGGCCACGGTCGCGCCGCACCGACAGATCCACGATCCGACCGGGGCGAGGGGGGATCGAGCCGTGAGCTCACTGGTCTACTTCTCCAGCGTCTCGGAGAACACCCGCCGGTTCGTCGAGAAGCTCGACATCGACGCGACGCGCATCCCGCTCCGCCCGACGGAGCCGTTCCTGCACGTGCAGGACCCCTACGTGCTGGTGGTCCCCACGTACGGCGGCGGCAACGAGGGCGGGGCGGTCCCGCGTCAGGTCGTGCGCTTCCTCAACGACCAGGCCAACCGTTCCCTCATCCGCGGCGTCATCGCGGCGGGGAACACCAACTTCGGCGCCGCCTACTGCATCGCCGGGGACATCATCGCCGCGAAGTGCCAGGTCCCGTACCTGTACGCCTTCGAGCTCATGGGAACGACCGAGGACGTCACTCGCGTCCGAGAGGGATGGGGACGATTTTGGCAGCGACAGTCACGGATGCCGGCCTGACGGACGGCACGCAGGTCGTCACCATCACGCCCGAGATGGACTACCACTCGCTCAACGCGATGCTGAACCTCTACGGGCCGAACGGTGAGATCCAGTTCGACAAGGACCGGGAGGCGGCGCGGCAGTACTTCCTGCAGCACGTCAACCAGAACACCGTCTTCTTCCACGACCTCGAGGAGAAGCTCGACTACCTGGTCGAGAAGAAGTACTACGAGGCCGAGGTGCTCGCGCAGTACGACCGCGCCTTCATCAAGCGGCTGTTCCAGCACGCGTACTCGAAGAAGTTCCGGTTCCAGACGTTCCTCGGCGCGTTCAAGTACTACACCTCGTACACGCTGAAGACGTTCGACGGCAAGCGCTACCTGGAGCGCTTCGAGGACCGCGTCGCGATGGTGTCGCTGACGCTCGCCGCCGGCGACGAGACGTTCGCGCTGCACCTGGTCGACGAGATCATCTCCGGCCGGTTCCAGCCCGCGACCCCGACGTTCCTCAACCTCGGCAAGGCGCAGCGCGGCGAGCCCGTGTCCTGCTTCCTGCTGCGCATCGAGGACAACATGGAGTCCATCGCGCGCGGCATCAACTCCGCCCTGCAGCTGTCCAAGCGCGGCGGCGGCGTGGCCCTGCTGCTGTCGAACATCCGCGAGCACGGCGCGCCGATCAAGCACATCGAGAACCAGTCGTCCGGCGTCATCCCCGTGATGAAGCTGCTCGAGGACTCGTTCTCGTACGCCAACCAGCTCGGTGCGCGCCAGGGCGCGGGCGCGGTGTACCTGCACGCGCACCACCCGGACATCATGCGGTTCCTCGACACCAAGCGGGAGAACGCGGACGAGAAGATCCGCATCAAGACCCTCTCGCTCGGCGTCGTCATCCCGGACATCACGTTCGAGCTCGCGAAGAACAACGAGGACATGTACCTGTTCTCGCCGTACGACGTCGAGCGCGTCTACGGCGTGCCGTTCGCGGACGTCAACGTGTCCGAGAAGTACCGCGAGATGGTCGACAACGGCGAGATCCGCAAGAAGAAGATCAACGCCCGCGACTTCTTCCAGACCCTCGCCGAGCTGCAGTTCGAGTCCGGCTACCCGTACATCCTGTTCGAGGACACGGCGAACCGCGCGAACCCCGTCAAGGGCAAGATCACGCACTCGAACCTGTGCTCCGAGATCCTGCAGGTCTCGACGCCGTCGACCTTCAACGAGGACCTGTCCTACAGCCACGTCGGCCGTGACATCTCCTGCAACCTCGGCTCGATGAACATCGCCCTCGCGATGGACTCCCCGGACTTCGGGCAGTCCGTCGAGACCGCGATCCGGGCCCTGACGGCCGTGTCGGACCAGACGGACATCGAGTCGGTGCCGTCGGTGAAGCGCGCCAACCGCGGCGGGCACGCCATCGGCCTCGGCCAGATGAACCTGCACGGGTACCTGGCGCGGGAGCGGATCTTCTACGGGTCCGACGAGGGCCTGGACTTCACGAACATCTACTTCTACACGGTGGCCTACCACGCGATCCGCGCGTCGAACCTGCTCGCGCAGGAGCGGGGCCAGGCGTTCCTCGGCTTCGAGGACTCCAAGTACGCGACCGGCGAGTACTTCCAGAAGTACATCGAGCGGCCGTGGGAGCCGCGGACGGCGCGCGTGCGCGAGCTGTTCGCGTCCGCCGGCGTGCACATCCCGACGCAGGAGGACTGGCGCGCGCTGGCCGAGCTCGTCCGCGAGCACGGCCTGTACAACCAGAACCTGCAGGCCGTGCCGCCGACCGGGTCCATCTCGTACATCAACAACTCGACCTCCTCGATCCACCCGATCGTGTCGAAGATCGAGATCCGCAAGGAGGGCAAGATCGGCCGGGTCTACTACCCCGCGCCGTTCATGACCAACGAGAACCTGGAGTACTACCAGGACGCGTACGAGATCGGCTTCGAGAAGATCATCGACACGTACGCCGAGGCGACGCAGCACGTCGACCAGGGCCTGTCGCTCACGCTCTTCTTCAAGGACACCGCGACCACGCGTGACCTCAACCGCGCGCAGATCTACGCGTGGAAGAAGGGCATCAAGACCATCTACTACATCCGCCTGCGGCAGATGGCGCTCGAGGGCACCGAGGTCGAGGGCTGCGTCAGCTGCATGCTGTGACGCCCCGACACCGCGACGCCCTTTCGACGAGACCAAGGACGAACGACATGATGAGCCCCACGGGCAAGCTGAAGCTGGTCGACCGCGTGTCGGCGATCAACTGGAACCGCCTCCAGGACGAGAAGGACCTCGAGGTCTGGGACCGCCTGGTCGGCAACTTCTGGCTGCCGGAGAAGGTGCCGGTCTCCAACGACATCCAGTCCTGGGCGACCCTCACCGACGCCGAGAAGCTCATGACGAGCCGCGTGTTCACCGGCCTCACGCTCCTGGACACCATCCAGGGCACGGTCGGCGCGGTCAGCCTCATCCCCGACGCGCTGACCCCGCACGAGGAGGCCGTCTACACGAACATCGCGTTCATGGAGTCGGTGCACGCCAAGTCGTACTCCTCGA
>JAEWGQ010000001.1 GCA_023388235.1 Actinomycetes bacterium
GGCCCAGCCTGCCACGCGCGGGTGCCGCCCGTGCCGCGCCTGTGCCGCCCGTGCCGCCCCTGCCACCCGTGCCGCCGGACCGCCCGAACCGCACCCGCGCGCGCACCGGCGGCCCTAGAGTCGCAGCACCGCCGCACCGTCACCGCCGAGGGAGCCCCATGGAGATCGCCGCGAACGTCCTGATCGTCCTCGCCGCCGTGCTCGGCCTGCTGGTCGTCGCCGTCATCGGGTTCGTCTACGCGAAGGTGCGGTTCAAGATCGCCACGCCGGACGAGGCGCTCATCATCACGGGCCGCAAGAGCGGCACGCCGGTCATCAACCCGGAGACCGGTGACGAGAGCACCGACCTGTCCGGCCAGCGCGTGGTGATCGGCGGCGGCACGTTCGTCAAGCCGATCTTCGAGCAGGTGGCGCGGCTGTCGCTCGCCTCGCAGAGCTTCCCGGTGACGGCGGAGGACGCGACGACCAAGAGCGGCGTCGGCGTCACGCTGCGCAGCATCGCGGTCGTCAAGGTCGGCGGCACCGAGCGCATGGTGCGCGCGGCGGCGCAGCGGTTCGCGGGCCGCAGCCAGGAGCAGGTGATCGAGCAGCAGACCAGCGAGGTGCTGGTCGGCGTGCTGCGGACCATCGCGGGCACCCTGACGGTCGAGTCGATCCTGTACGAGCGGCAGGACTTCTCGAAGGAGGTCAAGGACATCGCGGTCCCGATGCTCGCCGAGCGCGGCCTGGTCCTGGAGAACTTCGAGATCCAGACCGTCGAGGACTCGGGCGACTACATCCGCAACCTCGGCCGCCCGCGCGCCGCGGCCGTGGCCCGCGACGCGGAGATCGCCGAGGCGCAGGCCCGGCAGGAGTCGACGGAGCGCTCGAACGAGGCGGCGGTCCAGATCGCGGAGTCGAACAAGGCGCTCGCGCTGCGCAACGCCGAGATCGCGCAGCAGACCGCCAAGGCCCAGGCCGAGGCCGCCGCCGCGCAGGAGCGCGCCGAGGCCGAGGCGCAGCAGGAGGTCCTGGTCCAGCAGGAGCAGGTCGCGCTGCGCCGCGCCGCGCTGCGCGAGCAGGAGCTGCAGACCGAGGTCCGCAAGCCGGCCGAGGCGCGGAAGTACGAGGCCGCGCAGGAGGCCGACGCCCGCAAGTACGCCGCCGAGCAGGAGGCCGAGGCCGCCAAGACGGCGGCGATCCGCAAGGCCGAGGCGGAGGCGCAGCGCATCACCGCGCAGGCCGACGCCGAGGCGTCCGCCGCCCGCGCCCGGGCCGAGGCTGCGCTGGTCGAGCAGCAGCGGCGCGCCGAGGGTGCGCTCGCCCTGGCGAAGGCCGACGCCGACGGCATCCAGGCCCGCGGCGAGGCCGAGGCCGCCGCCGAGCGCGCGCAGGGCGACGCGCGGGCGTCCGCGATCAAGGCGGAGTCCGAGGCCTACCAGGCGTTCCCCGAGTCGGCGCGGCTGCAGATGGTGCTGGACGCGCTGCCGAAGCTCGCGCAGCCGTACGCCGACGCCCTGGCGTCGATCGGCGACATCACGGTGATCGACAAGGACGGCGCGTCGCGCGTCACCGGGCAGGTCGCCACCGGGGTGCAGGAGCTCGCCGCGCTGCTCAAGGCCCAGACCGGGGTGGACCTCGTCGAGCTCGTGCAGGGCGTCGGCGGCCGGCTCGCCGTGGGAGCCCCCGCCGGGGGTGCCCCCGCCCCGGGCGCCGACCGGTCGTCGCGGGACGGCACCGCGCCGTGACGGCCGGCGCGGCGCCCGCGCTCGCGCTGCCCCTCGACCTGGACGACCTGGAGGCCGAGCCCCTGCGCACGGCGCGGCTGCTGCTGCGCCCGCTGCGCGTGGCCGACGCCGCGGACGTGCACGCGTACCAGTCGCGTCCCGACGTCGTGCGCTGGCTGCCGTGGCCCGTGCGCGACCGCGCGGAGTCCGCCGCGCACACCGCCACCCGCGCGACGCGGCGCGTGCTCGGCGCGGACGGCGACGCCGTGGCGCTGGCGGTGGTGCTGCCGGGCGAGCCGGGGCTGGACGCGCCCGGCGAGGACCGGGTGGTCGGCGACCTCACGCTGGTGCTGGTGAGCACGGCGCACGCGCAGGTCGAGGTCGGCTGGGTGCTGCACCCGGACTTCCGCGGGCGCGGCTACGCGACGGAGGCCGCCGCGGCGCTGCTGGACCTGGGCGCCGGGATCGGCGCCCACCGGGTCGCCGCGCGGGTCGACCCGGGCAACGCCGCGTCGCGCGCGCTGTGCGGCCGCCTGGGCATGCGCCACGAGGGGACGTTCCGCCAGGACCGGTACGACGGGACCGCGTGGCGGGACACCGAGGTGCACGCGGTGCTCCGCGGCTGACGCCGGCCCGCGGGCCCGGGGCGGTCGCCGTCCGGGCGATCTGGGAGGCTGGGGGCATGGTCCACCCGGCAGGCAGCAGGCTGATCTTCCTCGACATCGACGGCACGTACGCGGACCGGGGGGTCGTCCCGCCGGGGCACGTGCGGGCGGTGGCCGCCGCCCGCGCCGCCGGCCACCGCGTCCTGCTGTGCACGGGGCGCCCGAAGTCCATGCTGACGCCGCACATACTCGCCGCCGGGTTCGACGGGATGATCGCGTCGGCCGGCGCCTGGGTCGAGGTCGACGGCGAGGTGCTGCGGGACCTGCGGTTCCCGGACGACCTCGCGGCGCGGACCGTCGAGGTGCTCGACGGCACCGGCGCCGCGTACGTGCTGGAGGCGCCCGACGCCCTGTACGGGCGCCCCGGCGTGGACCTCCGGCTCCGCGACCTGCTGTCGGACCACCAGCACGAGGACGTCCGCGACCGCGGTCAGGACGAGAGCGACGCCCCCGGCGACATCCTCGCGGCGCTGCGCACGCCCGCGTCGCTGACGGGGTGCTCCTTCGCGAAGGTCACGTACTTCGCCGCCGACGCCGGCCGGGACGCGGTGCGCGCGGCGATCGGGGCCGACCGGGTCGACATCCTGCCGAGCTCGATCTCCGCGCTGGGGGACGGCGCCGGGGAGATCCACCCCGCGGGGATGCACAAGGCGCTCGGCATCGCGCTCGTGCTCGAGCACGTCGGCGGGGGCCGCCAGGACGTGGTGGCGTTCGGGGACGGCCCGAACGACCTCGAGATGCTCGAGTACGCGGGCACGGCCGTGGCCGTCGCGGGCGGGGACGCCCGGCTGCTGGAGGTCGCGGACCACGTGGCCGCGGCTCCCGCGGACGAGGGGCTGGTCGCGGCGTTCGCGGACCTGGGGCTCACCGGCCGGTCCTGACCCGCCCGCCCGCTAGGCCCCCGCGGCCGCGGCGGCGGGGACGCCCGGGATGCCCAGCAGGGCGTAGCCGGACGCGGCGATGCCGGCCTCGAGCGCGGCGTCGTCCAGCAGGCGCAGGTCGGCGTCGACGGGCGGGCCCATGAGGCCGGACAGGAAGATCGCGACCCGCACCAGGCGGTCGGGCGGGGCGTCCGGGCCGGCGAGGGTGTCGCGCAGCCGCCGGAACAGCGCGTGGTGGCCCGGCGTCTCGCGGCGCAGCTGCGCGGCGCTGAGGTCCCCCAGCACGACGGCGTAGAGCTGGCGGTGGGCGACGGCCTGCCGGGCCAGCCGGTCCACGACCAGGCGCGCCCGGTGCTCGGGCGCCTGCGCCTCGGCCTCGTCGAGCAGCGCCGCGAAGTCGGCGAACGCGGGCGCCAGCGCGGCGAGCACGATCTCCTCCTTCGTGCGGAACCGGTAGTAGACCGCCGCCTTCGTCACGCCGAGCTCGTCGGCGATCATCTGCAGCGACGTGCCGGCGACGCCGTGCCGCGCGAACAGCCGGAGGGCGCCGGCGACCACCTGGGGCGCGGACGCGTCACCGCGGGGCATGCGGACCTCCTGGGGGGCGGGGCAGGGCGGGTCCACCGTAGCGGTCCGCGCGCGCCTCCTAGCCGAGCGGCTAGGACTTTGTGCCTGCGTTCACAACCCGTCGCGCTCCTAGCGTGGAGGGCATCAGGAACCCCCTCTACCAGCGAGGTCACGATGACGGACACCCTCGTCCTGGGCGGCACCGGGCTGCTCGGGTACCACACCACCCAGGAGCTGCTCCGGCGCGGCTACGGCGTCTCGACGCTCTCGCTGCCCCTCGACGGTCCGGGCTTCCTGCCCGCCGCTGTCGACGCGCACTGGGGCGACCTGACCGCCATGACGGACGAGGAGCTGCTCGGCCTGCTCGCCGGCAAGCACGCCGTGTTCTACGCCATCGGCGCCGACGAGCGGACCACGCCCCCGGCCCCCGCCGCGGCCTTCTTCTACCGCGCGAACGTCCTGCCCACGCAGCGCCTCGCCCGCCTCGCGCGGCAGGCCGGCGTCGCGAAGTTCGTGGTCTACGGGTCGTACACCGCCGAGTTCGCCGAGCAGTGGCCCGACCTGGGCTACCGCACCCGCAACGGGTACCCGCGCACCCGCCTGGCGCAGGAGGAGGTCGCGTACCTCGAGGGCGACGGCGCGATGGACGTCATGGTGCTGCGCCTGCCGTACATCTTCGGCCTCGTCCCCGGCCAGCGGCCGCTGTGGCAGATGTTCCTCGACATCGTCGCGGGCCAGGAGGGCACCGTGCCCGTCCTCGGCGGCGCGACCTCGGCGGTGACCGTCCGGCAGGTCGCGCAGGCCGCGGTCGGCGCGATGGAGCACGGCGAGCACGGCGGCCGGTACCCGATCAACGGCTACGACCTGTCCTACGCGGAGTTCTACCGGATGTGCTGCGAGGCCCTCGGGCGCGACCCGCAGGGCGTCGTCGTCGTGCCACTCGAGGCGGTGCTCCCCGGCATGCGGGCCGCCCACGAGCAGGTCGCCGCGGCGGGCGTCGAGCACGGCATCGGGCTGGTCGACTCCGCGCGGTTCCAGGACCGGCAGGCGGTCAGCGACCCGGCCCTGTCCGCGGTGCTCGGCATCGAGGACGACGACGTGCCGGCCGCGATCCGGGAGTCGCTGGCGTGGTGCGTCGAGCACCCGCGCGAGGTGCCCGTCCCGGCCTGAGCACCCCCCGACCGACACGCCCCGGCTGCCGCCCCCCGGCCGCCGGGGCGTGTCACGTCCCGGGCAGGTCGTCGACCGCGCTCCCGTACAGGTCGGCGAACCGGCCGAGCAGCTCCGTGAGCCGGTCCGCGTCGTCGGGCCCGAGCTCGCCGAGCACCTCCCGGTAGAGCGCGAGCGTCGTGGCCGTCTCCCGCTCGTAGCTGCGCCGCCCCTCGTCGGTCGGCTCCACGACGGACGCCGCCGACCCCGCGTCGCGGTACCGGCGCAGGTGGCCGGCCCGCAGCGCGGCGTTCACCTGGCGGTTCACGGTCGACTGCTCCAGGTGGAGCTCCTCGGCGATCGCGCGCAGCGACCGGGGCCGACCGTCGCTCAGCAGCCACAGCAGGCGCAGGTCCGCGGTGCCGAGCCCCGTCCGCGCGTCGAGCACCCGGCGGTGCCGGTCGAGGTGGTGCAGCGCCGCGGCGATGCGCGTCTCCGGCGTCAGCGCCGCCCGCCGCCCTGCCGCGTCCTGCATGTCGTCCCCTCCGCGCGCCCTCGTGCCAGATGCATGTAGCATACACAGCCGTTTGTGTACGTTACATATCCGAGGAGCGCCATGCCGTCCACCCACTCACCCGCCACCGACCGGCCGCCGGTCCGGCACGCGGGGCTGATCGTCGCGGTCCTCGCGTTCGGCAGCCTCTGCGGCGCGCTCATGCAGTCGCTCGTCATCCCGATCCAGGGCGCGCTGCCCGGGCTGCTGCACACCTCCCCCGCCAACGCGTCGTGGGTCGTCACCGCCACCCTGCTCGGGTCCGCGGTCGCGATGCCGCTCACCGGCCGGCTGGCGGACATCGTCGGCAAGAAGCCGGTGCTCGTGGTGTCCGCGGCGGTGCTGCTCGTCGGGTCCCTGGTCTGCGCGCTGTCCAGCAGCCTGCCGGTGGTCCTCACCGGCCGGGTGCTGCAGGGCGTCGCGATGGGGTTCATCCCGGTGGCGATCTCCCTCGCCCGCGAGGTGGCCCCGCCCGCGACCGCGCACACCGCCGTCGCCGGCATCAGCGCCACCCTCGGCGTCGGCGGCGCGCTCGGCCTGCCGCTCGCCGCGTGGGTGGCCCAGAGCCACGACTGGCACCTGCTGTTCTGGATCTCCACCGGGCTCGCCGCGGTCGTCCTCGTCGCCGTCGCCGTGCTGCTGCCCCCGCTGCACGACGCCCACCCGGCCCCGGTCGACCACGTCGGCGCCGTCGGCCTGTCGATCGGCCTCGTCGCGGTGCTCGTCGCCGTGAGCAAGGGCAGCGCGTGGGGCTGGACCTCCGGCACCACGTGGGGCCTGCTCGCCGGCGGCGTCGTGGTGCTGGTCGCCTGGGGCCGGTACGAGCTGCGGCACGACGCCCCGCTCGTCGACCTGCGGACCACCGCGCGCCGCCCGGTGCTCCTGACGAACATCGCGGCGCTGCTCGTCGGCTTCGGCATGATGGCGCAGTCCATCGTGGCGCCGCAGCTGCTGCAGCTCCCCACCGCGACCGGCTTCGGGCTCGGGCAGACCGTGCTGCAGGCCGGCGTCTGGATGGCGCCCGCCGGCGTGATGATGCTGCTGCTCACCCCGGTCTCCAGCCGGCTGCTGCGCACCCTCGGCGGCCGCGCGGCGCTCGCGCTCGGCGCCACCGTGCTGGCCGGCGGGTACCTGCTCGCCACGTTCCTCACCGACGCCCCGTGGCAGCTCATGCTCGCGAGCTGCGTCGCCAGCGCCGGGGTCGGCATCGGCTACGCCGCCATGCCCACGCTCATCATGCAGAACGTGCCCGCCGAGGAGGCCGCGTCCGGCGTCGGCGTGAACGCCCTCATGCGGTCGATGGGCACGACCACCGCCGGCGCGGTCATGGCCATGGTGCTCACCAGCCGGACCGTCGCGTTCGGCCCGGCGCAGATCCCCGCGGAGGGCGCGTTCCGGCTCTGCTTCGCCATCGGGGCGGCCGCCGCCGTCGCCGGGGCGCTCGTGGCCCTGGCCATCCCGCGCCCGCGCCGCGGCGCCGCGGCCGCCGCACCCGCGCCCGCCGCGGAGCAGCCGCAGGAGTCGCCGGTCGGGCACTGAGCGTCGCGTCGCAGCCGTTGTGTACGTTCGTACACAGCGGCTGCTACCGTCGGGCGCCATGACCACCGACTACTTCGCCGGCGACCCGCGGACCCAGCACGAGCGCATGCTCGCCGGGGACCTCTACCTGTCGGACGACCCGACGATCATCGAGCAGCAGGTCCGCGCCGTGCGGCTCGCCGCCCGGTTCCGGGCCGCCTACGACGAGGACCCCGAGGCCGGCCAGGCCGTCCTGCGGGAGCTGTTCGGGGCCGTCGGCGAGGGCACGTTCGTCCGCGCACCCGTCCACGTGGACTACGGCAGCCGCGTCACCGTCGGGGCGCGCACGTTCATCAACATGGGCCTGACGGCGCTCGACGTCGCCGCCATCCGGATCGGCGACGACTGCCAGATCGGCCCGCACGTCCAGCTGCTCACGCCCACCCACCCCGTCGACCCGCAGCCCCGGCGCGACAAGCTCGAGGCGGCCCGGCCGATCACGATCGGCGACAACGTCTGGCTCGGCGGCGGCGTGATCGTGTGCCCGGGCGTCACCATCGGCGACAACGCCGTGGTCGGCGCGGGCTCGGTCGTCACCCGCGACATCCCCCCGAACGTGGTCGCGGTCGGGAACCCGGCCCGGGTGGTCCGCGAGATCCCGTGACCGCCACCCCCGCGCCGCGGCCGCGCGCCCGGCGCACCGACCCCGGGCGGCGCGACCGGATCGTCGCCGCGTGCCTCGAGGTGATCGCCGCCGAGGGGGTCGACGGCACCTCGCTGCGCCGGGTCGCGGCGGCGGCGGACGTGCCGCTCGGGTCGACGACCTACCACTTCGAGGGCCGCGACGACCTGCTGCGCGCGGCGTTCACGCGGTTCGCGGACTCCGTGGCCGACCGGTTCGCCGCACGCCTCGCGGCCGTGGCGCCGGGCGACCGCGAGGGCGGCGTCCGCGCCGTGGTCGACCTGGTGCTGCGGGACCTGCCGGCCGACCACCGCGACCTCGTCCTCACGCACGAGCTCTACACCCTAGCCGCCCGTGACCCGCGCTACCGCACGCTCACCAACGCGTGGATGCGCCGCAGCCGCCAGGCGTTCGAGCGCTGCTTCGACCCCGCCACCGCCCGCGTGCTCGACGCCCTCGTCGAGGGCCTGACGCTGCACCGCGCGCTCGACGCGGAGCCCCACGACGACGCCGACGTCGAGCTCGCGGTCCGGCGGATCACCGGCACCGTGGCCTGACGGGCGGGCGCGGGGGGCCGCACGCGCGGCGGGGCCGTCCCGCCGCCGGAGGTCGGCAGCGGGACGGCCCCTCGGTGCGTCAGCCGTCCGACCGGCGGCGCCGCACCAGCACCAGCGCCGCACCGGCCGCGGCGAGCGCGACCGCCAGAGCGCCCACGGCGCCCGCCGGGGACCCGGTGCGCGCCAGCACCCGCGGGCCGCCCTTCCCGTCGGCGTCGACCGCGAGGACCTCGGAGCGGTAGCGGGGCTCCGCCGGGTCGGCCGGGTCGGCGGGATCGACCGGGTCGGCGGGGTCCGCCGGGTCGGCGGGATCGGCCGGGTCGGCGGGATCGACGGGGTCGGGCACCGGCGGCACCGCCCGGTAGACGTAGACCACCTCGGTGTCCTCGGCGGCCAGCGTGCCGTCGGCGTTCGCCGGCACCGCCACCAGCGTCCAGCCGTCGAACGACCGGCGCTCGGTGGTGTACGCGTCCCCGACCTCGCCGGTGTGCGCGTGCGGGTCGGCGAGCGGCGTCCCGTCCTCGGTCACCCACCGGACGGTCAGGTGCGCCGGCGTCCGGACCTCGGGCTCCCGGCGGTAGACGTACACGACCTCGGTGGTGCCCTCGGTGTACACACCGTCCGCGTTCTCCGGCGTGGCCACCAGCGTGTAGCCGGGCACGTCCCGCGAGGACGTCGTGTACGGGTCGTCGACGGCTCCCTGCGAGCGCTCGCCCGGGGCGATCTCCCGCCCCTCCTCGTCCACGTGCCGCACGACCACCTCGCCGGGCACCGGCGCGGGCACCGGCCGGTACACGTAGACGACCTCGGTCGTGCCCTCGGTCAGCGTCCCGTCCTGGTTGGCCGGCAGCGCCACCAGCTCGTACCCCGGCACGTCGGCGGGCGACGTGCGGTAGGGGTCACCGACGGCGCCCCGGCTGGTGGAGCCCTCGGCGACCGGGTCGCCGGCCTCGTCCACGTACCGCACGACCAGGTCGGCGGGCACCGGGGCGGGGTCCTCGAACGTCACGCTGGTGCTGCCCGGCGCGTCCAGGCCCCGGCGGACGACGATCTCGCCCGGCCCGTTGGTGTAGGTGCCGGCCGCGCGGGCCGTGACGTCGACGGCGATCGTCACCGCGGCGGCACCGGCGGCCAGCGCGCCCCCGGTCACGGTGATCGACGAGGCGCCCGGCTCGGCGACCACCGTGGCGGTGCCGTCCACGACCAGGCGCGGGTCGTCCGCGACGACCAGCCCGGCGGGCAGCGCGTCGGTGAACGCCCAGCCCTCCTTGGCCGCGAGCTCCGCCGTGTTCGTCACGGTGAAGGTCAGGCGCACGGGCTCGCCGGTCCGGGCGTGCGCGGGCGCGAGCTCCTTGTCGAGCTGCGGCGTGACGTCGAGGATCGTGATGTCGTCGAAGGCGCCGTCGTTGCCCAGGTGCGCCGACGTCATGTTCCGGACCACGAGCCCGAAGCTGCCGCCGTCGTAGAGGAACGAACGGTCCGAGGCGAACTGCCCGGCCCGCACCGGCTCGCTCGCGCCCGGCGTCAGCCGGCTGACCTCGACGGTCCGCGCGCGCGGGTCCGTCAGCGGGTCGATCGGCGTCGTGGTCAGCGCGGTCTCCACGCCCCCGCGGTCGACGGAGAGCATCAGCTGCGGGTTCTCGCGGTTGCGCGCGACGCCGGTGGCGCCGGGGTTCCGCGCGTTGGTGGCCGCGGCGGACATCGAGAACGCCAGGAACCGGCCCTGGGCGTCCGCGAGCGCGATGTCCTCGACCGTGCGGAACATGACCTGGCCGCCCGCGGGGGCGGGGCCGGTGCTCTGGGTGTACGCCGAGATCACCGTGTTGCTGCGGGCGGCCCCGGCGGGCGTCCCGTTGACGAGGCCGATCGCCTCGGACAGCTGGCGCAGGGTGCCGAAGGCGGTGTCCTGGGTCCCGTTGGCGGACCCGGTGCCGTCGGACGGGGCGGCGGTGTTGCCCCAGGACAGGACCATGCCGTTGGCCTTGACGCTGTCGACCCAGTACGGGTCGGCGGTGTAGCGGGCGCCGGTGGCGCCCACGTAGTCGGGGAGCATCGTGCGGAGCCCGGTGTCGGGCGCGCGCTCGAAGTCCTCGTGGAACACGACGGGGGCCTCGGCCGGGACGCCGGGGCTGCCGGGCGCCGCCTGGGCGGTGCCGGCTCCGGCGAGGACGAGGGCCCCGGTGACCGCCGCGGCGATGCCGGCGGCGGCGGTGCGGGCTGGACGGCTGCTGCTTCTCATCGGACCTGCTCCCCTGTGATCGGTAGCGGCGGTCGCGTAAGTATTTCAGCGTCCACGACCACGTTCAGGGACCAACGTCCTCATGCGCAGGTGGGTCCCGGGCTGGTTGGATGGGCGGGTGCCGATCCCCCGCCAGCCCATGCCGCTGACCCGGACCCCGCTGCGCGACGAGGTCGCCGCGCAGCTCACGCACCGCCTGGTCACGGGCGAGCTCGCCCCGGGCGCGCGGCTCGACGACGAGGAGCTGCTGCGGCTGACCGGCACCTCGCGGGCGCCGCTGCGGGAGGCGCTCAACCAGCTCGCCGCGGTCGGCCTCGTCGACGTCGCACCCCGGCGCTCCACCCACGTGACGCGGCTCGACGGGCGCGCCTCGCGCGAGTCCCTCGAGGTCGACGGCGCGATCCTCGCCCAGTCGCTCGCCGAGGTCGCGGCCCACCTCGACGACCGGACGCGCGCGACCCTCGAGCGCCTGCGCGGCACCGTGCTGGCCGACGCCACCGCCTACCGCGAGGCCGCCCGCCACGACGGCCTGCGCCCGCTGCTGGACGCCGTCGTCGCCGGCACCGGCAACCCCGAGTACGCCCGGGTGTCGGCGGCGGTCAGCCCGGTCGCGCACCGCTTCGCCGCCCTGCACGCCGACGACCTCCGGGCGGCGCACCACGCCGCGATGCGCGACGCGGTGGACGCCGCGCTCGCCGGCGACGCGGACGGCGCGCGCACCGCGTGGCAGGCGCTCGTCGACGCGCTGGTCGCCGACACCGCCATGACGGGCGAGGCGGACCACCCGCCGGCCCCGCCGTCCGCCCCGACGCTGCGGCAGCGCGCGGCCGACGCCATCGAGGCGGCGATCCAGGACGGCACGCTCGACCCCGGCGAGACGCTCCGCGAGTCCGAGCTGATGGTCTGGCTCGGCGTCTCCCGCACCCCCGTCCGGGAGGCCCTCGCGGCGCTCGCCCGGGACGGCCTCGTCGTGCAGGAGCACCACCGGCCGGCCCGCGTCGCGCAGACGACGCCCGAGTCGCTGCGGCACGTGCTGCGGGCGCTCGCCGTGCTGCGGTCCCTGGCCGTCCGGTTGGCCGTCCGGTCCGACGCCGACGGCCTCGCGTCCGCCCTCGCGGCGCTCGAGCCCTGGACCGTCGGACCCGCGCCCGAGGACACCGCACGGGCGACTCTGCGGCTGACGGCGGCCCTCGACGCGCACTGCCCGAACCGGGTGCTCGTGCGGCACGCCTCGACCCTCGCCGCGCGCGCCCGCTGGTCCGTCGCGCACCACCCCGCCCGGCTGCGCACCTTCGACGCCGACGCTGTCGCCGGGCTGCGCGCGGCGGTCGCCGCCCGGGACGAGGTCGCCGCCGAGGCGGCGCTGTGGTCGGCCTACACCGCGGTGGCGCCGAACCGCTCGTCGATCACCA
>JAEWGQ010000013.1 GCA_023388235.1 Actinomycetes bacterium
GCCGGGCCGCACGGACGCACCGCGCGGCCCGGCCTCCCCGGGGGTCGGTCGCTCAGCGCAGCGTGACCTGCCGCGCGACGATGCCGGCGCGGGCGCGGCGCGCGTTCGCGTCGAGCGGCCCGGTGTCCGCGACCGCGGCCGCGAACGTCGGCGCGAACGCGGCGAGGGCGTCCTCGACGTCCTCCGCCTCGCTGCCGCGCGCGAGCTCCCAGACGGGCACGACCAGGCCGCCCGACCGGAAGTACCCGATGAACTTCGCGCCGTCGAAGCCGGACTCGCGGCGGCCGTGCAGCCGGGCGAGGCCGTCGATGACCTGCTGCTCGTCGTGCGGCTGCGCCCAGCGCAGGTACTCGCGGGCGCCCATCCGCACCCAGTAGGCGGCCTCGGCCGCGGCGAGCTTCTTCGTGTCGACGACGCCGGCGTCGGCCTCCTCGACGGCGGCCTTGAGCTCGGGCGTCATCTCGGTGTCGGCGGCGATCCAGTACGAGAAGCTGTCCTGGACCGTGACCTCGAACGGCACGGTCGGGTCGAGCACGTCCTGCAGGCGGGGGCCGGGCCCCGGCAGGCCGGACTGCTGCACGGCGGTGCCGGGCTCGGAGTCGAGCGCCTCGAGCAGGGCCGCCGCGAGGTCGCGGCTGGCGTCGCCGGAGCCGCCGACGGTCTGCAGGGCGAGCAGGACGACGCCGTCGGCGCGGTGCAGCGCCGCCCAGCCGTCGGGCAGCACGGTCGTGACCGTGACGTCGCGGGCGCCGTGCTCGGCGGTGGTGCGGGCGGTCGCGGTGGCGGCGGGCACGAGCTCGCGCAGGGCGACCCAGTCGGGCTCACCGGGGAGCCCCTCGAAGGGGCGCAGCACGAAGTCGACGGAGGATGCGGAGGCCATGCCGACCAGGCTACCGGGCGCGGTGGTCCCCGGGCGGCCCGCCCGGCCCGCCGCGACGGCCGCTTCGGTGGCAGGATCGGCGGCATGGATCCCCGCGCCGGAACTCCCGCCCAGCCCTCCGACCTGGTCGACGTGGACGCGCTGCTCGCGGCGTACCACGACCGCCGCCCCGACCTGGACGACCCGGCGCAGCGCGTGGCGTTCGGCACGAGCGGCCACCGCGGGTCGAGCCTGGACGGCGCGTTCAACGAGGCGCACATCGTGGCGATCACCGCGGCGATCGTGGAGTACCGCCGCGGCCAGGGCACCGACGGCCCGCTGTTCATCGGGCGCGACACGCACGGGCTGTCGCTGCCCGCGTGGCGGACGGCGCTCGAGGTCCTCGCGGCCGCGGGCGTGGAGGTGCGGGTGGACGCCCGCGACTCCTGGACGCCCACGCCGGCGGTGTCCCACGCGATCCTGCTGCACAACGGCGCGGCGACGTCCGAGGGCGTGCGGGCCACCGGGCCCGGGCTCGCGGACGGCATCGTCGTGACGCCGTCGCACAACCCGCCGCGCGACGGCGGCTTCAAGTACAACCCGCCGCACGGCGGGCCCGCCGGGTCCGAGGCGACGTCGTGGATCGCCGACCGCGCCAACGCGCTGCTCGCCGGCGGCGTCGACCGGGTCCCGCGGGTGAGCGTGGACGCCGCGCTCGCCGCGGACACCACGCGCAAGCACGACTTCCTCGGCGCGTACGTGGACGACCTGGCGCACGTCGTCGACCTCGACGCGATCCGGTCCGCCGGCGTGCGGATCGGCGCGGACCCGCTCGGCGGCGCGTCCGTCGAGTACTGGGGCGCGATCGCCGAGCGGTACGGGCTGGACCTCACGGTCGTGAACCCGCGGGTCGACCCGCAGTGGTCGTTCATGACGCTCGACTGGGACGGCAAGATCCGGATGGACTGCTCCTCGCCGTCCGCGATGGCGTCCCTCGTCACCGCGATGGGCGGCGACGCGCCCTACGACGTGGCGACGGGCAACGACGCCGACTCCGACCGGCACGGCATCGTCACCCCCGACGCGGGGCTGATGAACCCGAACCACTACCTCGCCGTCGCGATCCGCTACCTGTACTCCGGCGCGCGGCCGGGGTGGCCCGCCGACGCGGCGGTCGGCAAGACGCTGGTGTCGTCCTCGCTGATCGACCGGGTCGCCCGGTCGCTGGACCGGCGGCTGCTGGAGGTGCCCGTCGGGTTCAAGTGGTTCGTGCCCGGCCTGCTCGACGGGTCCGTCGGCTTCGGCGGCGAGGAGTCCGCCGGGGCGTCGTTCCTGCGCACCGACGGCTCGGTGTGGACCACCGACAAGGACGGGATCATCCTGGCGCTGCTGGCCTCCGAGATCCTCGCCACCACCGGGCGGTCGCCGTCCCAGCACCACGCGGACCTCGTCGCGGAGTTCGGCGAGTCCTGGTACGCCCGCGTGGACGCGCCGGCCACGCTCGAGCAGAAGGCGACCCTCGGCCGGCTGTCGCCCGAGCAGGTCACCGCGACCACGCTCGCGGGCGAGGACATCACCGCGAAGCTCACCACCGCCCCCGGGAACGGCGCGGCGATCGGCGGCCTGAAGGTCACGACCGAGAACGCCTGGTTCGCCGCCCGGCCCTCCGGCACGGAGAACGTCTACAAGATCTACGCCGAGTCGTTCACGAGCCCGGAGCACCTCACGCAGGTGCAGGAGGCCGCGAAGCAGGTCGTCTCGGACGCGCTCGGCTGACCGGCACCCGCCCGCGCACCGCCCGGCGCGCGGGCGGGCCCGCACCGGCCTAGCGTGGGCGCCCCGACGAGCAGCGAAGGAGCGCCCGATGAGCGACAGCACCCCGGACCGCGAGGACGCACCGGTCCCCACCGACACCCCCGACGCCGTGACCGACCCCGACGTGGACGAGGTCCGCGACGAGGAGGTCTCCGACGAGGAGGTCGCCCGGTCCATGCCCGACGCGGGCACCAGCGACCAGGACCCGGGCTCGTTCCTCAACCCCTGACGGCCACGCACCGGCAGGCCCGCGACGCCGGTCGCCCCGGCTCGGCGCGCGCGACCGGCGCCCGCCGGGTAGACCGGAGGGCATGACGCGCTCCTCCGACCCCGGTGCGGTGCTGCTCGACATCGACGGCACGCTCGTGGACTCCAACTACCTGCACGTGCACGCCTGGGTGCAGGCGTTCGCCGACGCCGGCACGCCGGTCGACGCCTGGCGGGTGCACCGCCGCATCGGCATGGGCTCCGGCCGGCTGCTCGGCGAGCTGCTGGGCGACGACGCCGACGCGCTCGGCGACGAGGTCCGGGAGCGGCACGGCGAGCACTACGCGGCGCTGGCCGGGCTGCTGCGCCCGCTGCCGGGCGCCCGCGACCTGCTGCGCACCCTGGCGGACCGCGGGGCGGCCGTGGTCCTGGCGACCTCGGCCGCGCCGGAGGAGGTCGAGCGGCTGCGCGAGGTCCTCGACGTCGACGACCTGGTCGAGATCACCGGGTCGCAGGACGTCGACGAGGCGAAGCCCGAGCCGGACCTGGTGCACGCGGCCCTCGACCTCGCGGGCGTGCCCGCCGACCGGGCGGTGTTCGTCGGGGACTCGGTGTGGGACGTGCAGGCCGCGGTCCGCGCCGGGGTGCCCTGCGTGGGCGTGCTCAGCGGCGGCACCGCCGAGGCCGAGCTCCGGGACGCGGGAGCCGTCGCGGTGGCCGAGGACGTCGCGGCGCTGCTGCGCGAGCTCGACCGGAGCCCGCTGGCGACGGTCCTGCAGCGCTGACGGCGGACGCGCGGCGCCGGTGTCACCGGCAGGTGCGACACTGGCCGGGTGCTGGGGCCCTACCGTGACGTGCTCTCCCGTCCGGGGGCGCTGGCGTTCTCCTCCGCCGGGGTGATCGCCCGGCTGCCGATGTCCATGGTCGGCATCGGCATCGTGCTGATGATCGAGGCGCTGTACGACTCGTACGGCCTCGCGGGCAGCGTGTCCGCGGCGTACGTGCTGGCGCAGGCCGTGTGCTCGCCGCCGCTCGCCCGCCTGGTCGACCAGCACGGGCAGGCGCGCGTCATGCGCCCCGCGATCGCCGTGTCCGCGACGGCGCTGGTCGCGCTGGTCCTCGGCGCCGTGGCCGGGGCGCCGGTCTGGACGCTGTACGTCGCGGCGGTCGTCGTCGGCTCGACCATCGGGTCCTTCGGGGCGCTCGTCCGCGCGCGGTGGTCGCACGTGCTGGACGACCCGCGCGCCCTGCACACCGCGTACTCGCTGGAGTCGGCGCTCGACGAGCTCGTCTTCGTGGTGGGCCCGATCCTCGCGACCACCCTCGCCACCGCGGTCGCGCCCTCGGCCGGCCTGGTCGTCCCGGTGGTCGGCATGGTGCTCGGCGGGCTGTGGTTCCTCTCCCAGCGCGGCACCCAGCCGCCGCCGCACCCCCGCACCGAACCACCCGCCGGGCCGGACGGCACGCCCGGGCGGCGGACGTCGGTCATGCGGTCCGGCGGCATGGTGGTGCTGGCGGTCGTGTTCGTCGCGATGGGGGCGATCTTCGGCGCGACCGACGTCAGCACGGTCGCGTTCGCCGAGGAGGCCGGGCGTCCCGGGCTCGCCGGCGTGGTGCTCGCGGTGTTCGCCTGCGGCTCGATGATCTCCGGGCTGCTCTACGGCGCGCGGCACTGGGTCACGCCGCTGTGGCGGCGGTTCGCGATCGGCATGGTCGCGCTCGCGCTCGGCGCCTCGCTGTTCGTGCTGGTCCGCTCGATGGCGATGCTGTCCGTCGTCATGTTCGTCGCGGGCTTCGCCATCGCGCCCACGCTGGTGAACGGCAACGGCCTCGTGCAGCACCTCGTCCCGCGGGAGCGGCTCACCGAGGGGCTGACGTGGGTCGGCACCTCGCTGGGCGTCGGCGTCTCGCTCGGCTCCTGGGTGGCCGGCTCGCTGATCGACCGGCAGGGCTCGCACGGCGGGTACCTGGTGGTCGTGGTGTCGGCCGGCCTGGCGGTCGTCGCGGTGCTCGGCTCGCTCCGCACCCTCCGCGCGGGGACGGCGGACCTCGGGGTGGCCGGGGACGACACGGCGGCCGGCCCGGGGCCCGCCGGGGATGCCCCCGCGAGCGCCGGGGACGCCCCCGCGACCACTGATCGGGACGCACGGGTGCCGGGCACGCCGGAGGCCGGCGCGCGCTGAGCGCCCGGGTCCCGCCCGGGGCTCAGCGCAGGACCCGCGGGGCTGCCGTCTCGTCCTGCCCGCCGGCGCGCCGGCGCTCCGCGAAGATGCCGAGCACGAGCAGCAGCCCGCCCGCCGCGAGCAGCGTGAGCAGCCACGGCCCCGCGGAGATCGTGCGGCCGATCTGGGCGGCGAACACGCTGACGACCGCCACCGGCAGCGCCGCGGCGCCGACGACCAGCGGGGCCCGGAGCAGCCGGCGCGCCCCCAGGAGCATGAAGCCCAGCGCGAGGACGACCACGAGGATGGCCCGCCAGGTCATCGGGTCGGTCCAGATCGCGAGCATCGACGGGCCCAGCGTCGCGAGGACGCCGGGGGTGAGCGTCGCGACCGACCCCTGGGAGCCCACGGGCCAGCCGGCGGACGGACCGCGCGCCGGGCCCGCGGACGCCGCGGGGCGGGCGGCGGCCGGGCCGACCCCGGCGGGGTGGACCGGGTCGGCGAGCGACGCACGGAGCGCGACCAGGCCCATCGCCGTCAGCGCCAGCCCCAGCGGCAGCGCGAACACCTCGACGCGCAGCAGGCGGGTGCTCCACGCGCCGATGGCCCACGCGAGGCCCCCGAGCCAGAGGAACCAGCCCGGCGGGAGCGCCACGGCCCGTGGCGCGGGGCGGGCGACGTCGGTCCGGACGGCCAGCACCGCGAGCCCCAGCAGCCCCAGCTCGACGACCCAGCCGGTCCACACCGCGGCCCACGACGGGCGCACCGCGACCAGCACCCCGACGGTCCCGGCGACCAGCGCCGGAGCGAGCGCCCAGCGCCGCAGCACCGCCGCGGTGCCCCCGTCCGGCGGGGCGAGGCGCGCCGCGAGCAGCCGGCCGCCGACCGCGAGCAGGAGCGCACC
>JAEWGQ010000120.1 GCA_023388235.1 Actinomycetes bacterium
GGTTGCTGTCCTCGCGCCAGTCGGGCTCGGCGTCGATCGCGTTGTGGTGCGTTGACGTCCCGCACGTGGCGCAGCGGAGTCGGTGAGCACGCGCCGACCTGCGGGCGACTGTGCGGGTGGTCCCGCATCGGTCGCACATCGTGAGGACGAGCTCTTGGACGCGGTTCGTGTTGGTGGTCTCGGCGCTCATCGCTCGTCGGCCTTCGCGGTCGCATCCAGCAGCGCGGCGTAACGGATCAGCTCGTCTGCGATCTGCCGGGCCTGGTCCGCCGTGAAGGCGACGTCCGTGCCTGTGGCGATGAGGTACGTGGTCCTGGGCTCGCCGCCCGCCCCGCCGGGCTGGTACTCGAACTTCTCCATCTGGGCACCGAGCGAGCCGTCGTGCCCCTCGACCTCGAACGACATGCCGTACGTGAACCGGGTACGGCTGCCGTCGATGTCGACGTTCCACTCGCCCGGCGGCTGCCAGGCGGGCGTCTCGTCCTCGAGGGTGCGGGCCGCGACGACGAGCTGGTAGCCGACGGCGCAGGCCTCGCGAGTGGTCAAGTTCGGGCTGCCGAGCGTCACGAGCCCGACAGTGTCGGTCGTGGACGCGGTGCCGTCGTCCTTTCGATACTCGTTCCGCTGAGCCTGAACGACCGCGGTGCCCCCGTCGGCGTCGGTCGAGTGCGCCTCGCCGTAGTGGAAGAAGTCCTGCCCCTCGCCGTCGTGGCCCCATGCGTTCGTGGACTCGGCCCAGCGCGGCCGGTCCTTGTCGACGATCCCCGTGGTGTGCGTCTGCTCGTTCATGGTGAGTACCCGCTCTCGTGTCTCGGACTGGTGCCCGGATGCATGCTGGCGGGTACATGCAGCGCGGTAGTGCCAGTCACTCTAGGGCTCAGTTACGCCATCGGCTTGTCCTCCGGATCGCCTGGACCGTCGCCGACCTGCGGGGGCACCCGGCCCCGGACGGCGACGACGTCGGGCTCGCGATGTCCCTGCGCACCCGCGGGCAGGCGGGCGCATGACCGGCGATCTGCGCGGCGACCGGGGCCGCGACGTGGGCGACGGCCCGGACGGCGACGTGCACCCCGGTCCGTGGGACGACCCGCACGACCACGGGCAGCACGATGCACGGACCGACTCGTCGCACGGTGCGCACCGCGGCCCGTGCGACGCGCCGTCCGACCTTGTGCGTGGCGACCCGCGTGGACCCTCGTCCGAGCACGTGCGCACCGATACCTGGGGCGCCCCGTCCGACCGTGTCCACCGTGACCCGTGGGGCAACCCGTCCGCGGCCCGCACCGAGCCGTGGGACGGCCCGCCCGACGACGTGCGCCACGGTCCGTGGGACGACCCGGAGGTCCGTGCCCGCGTGGCGTGGAGCATCGTCGCCGAGCCCGGGGACCTGACCGCCGGCGCCGTGGTCGCGGCTCTCGGCCCGCAGGATGCGCTCGCGTGGGCGTCGTGGGCCGTCGGCGCCGGGCCGGACGCCGCCGTGCACCGGCTGCGGGGCGCGGTGCCCTCCGAGGACCCGGAGGCACCCGCCCGGTGGGCGCGGGTGCTCGCGCGTGCCCTGCCCCGCTGGGCGCCGCGGTTCGCGGACCTCGAGCCCCGCCGAGCGCTCGACGCGGTGGCGGCCGTCGGCGGCACGGTGCTCGTCCCGGGCAGGCCGGGCTGGCCGGACCGGCTCGCCGGCCTCGGCCCGTCGGCGCCGCCGCTGCTCTGGCTGCGCGGGGACCCGAGCACCACGGGCGCGCTGCACCGGTCGGTCGCCGTGGTCGGCGCACGGGCGGCGACGCCCTACGGCGAGCACGTGGCGCGCGACCTCGGGTCCGGCCTCCCGGACCGGGACGTCACGGTGGTGTCGGGTGGCGCGTTCGGTATCGACGTCGCCGCCCACCGCGGCGCGCTGCTCGCCGGCGGCCCCACGGTGGCGCTGCTCGCCGGTGGCGTCGACCGGCCGTCGCCCGCGGGCAACCGGGACGTCCTGGAGGACGTCGCCGGGTCCGGCGGTGCGCTGCTGGCGGAGAGCCCGCCGGGGACGCCGCCGACGCGGGCGCGCTTCCTGCAGCGCAACCGCCTGATCGCCGCCGCCACCGGAGCGACCGTCGTGGTCGAAGCCGCCTGGCGTTCGGGGGCGCTGAGCACCGCCGCCCGCGCCGCGGACCTGCTGCGGCCCCTCGGCGCGGTGCCCCGGCCCGTCACGTCCATGGCGTCCGCGGGCTGCCACCGGCTGCTGCGCGACGGGCTGGCGGTGTGCGTCACGGGGGTGGATGACGTCGTGGAGCTGCTGACCGGGCTCGGCGGCACCGGTGCGGACGCGGCGAGCGACGGCCCGGCGGGCGGCGGGGCCGCGCGTGCCCGAGCCGAGACCCCGGGGAGAGCCGACCCCACGGCCCGAGCCGACGCCGCGAACCGAGCCGACCGCACGCCCCGAGCCGAACGCACGCCCCGAGCCGACCCCACGGACCGCGCGGACAGCGCGGCGTCACGGGTCCTGGACGCCCTGCCGGCGCGGGCGGCGGTCTCCGTGGGGGCGGTGGCGCGGCGTGCGGGGCTCGGGGAGCGTGAGGTCCTGGGTGCGCTCGGCCTGCTCGAGCTCGTCGGGCGGGTCCAGCGTTCCGGTGCGGGTTGGCGCCGGGCGTCCGCCGCCGGCCCGTCCCGTGCGCCACGCTGACGCCGGGGTCGGCAGGGCGTCGGCCACGAAGCGGCTGCCGGAGACCCGCGTCTCCCGCCGACCGCCCCGCCCGCAGGGCGCACGGCGCGTCGCCCCGGTCGTTGCCACATTCCGCCGCGATCCGCATCCACGACGGAAAGCGCTTCATCCCTGCGGGTGGTTCTGCGGTCCCGGCGGGGCTCGTCGGGTGGACGGGAACTTGAGGGGTTCACCCCGAACGAGCGGACAACACCACTGTGAAATCGGACATTTGACCGTGATTCGTACAGGGGTGGGTGAATCACGCCACAGATCGCTTGTCGCCCGGAGGTGTGACGGGCGACGGTAGTCCCGTGCACACGGGGGCGGACGCGCGGACGGCACGGGGGACAGACCCCGTGGCCGCGGATTTCGCCGTCCACCTGCGGGCCCAGCGCGGCCTGTCCGAGCACACCGTCCGCGCGTACCTCGGCGACCTGGCGGACCTCGAGGGGTACGCGCGCCGGCACGGCGTCCCGGACCTCACGGGGGTCGACATCACCGTGCTGCGCGGGTGGCTGGCCGCGATGGCCACGTCCCACCGAAGCCGTGCCACGCTCGCCCGCCGGGGCGCGGCCGTGCGGACCTTCTACGCCTGGGCCGCCCGCACGGGGCGCGTCGCCCAGGACCCGGCGCTGCGGCTCGCGAGCGCGCGCCCGGCGTCGCACCTGCCGACGGTGCTCGACCAGGGCGCGGCGGCCACGCTGCTGGACACCGCGCGCGTGCGGGCGGACGACGGCGACCCGGTGCACCTGCGCGACTGGGCGGCGCTCGAGCTGCTCTACGCCACGGGCGTGCGCGTCGCCGAGCTCTGCGGCGCCGACGTCGACGACCTGGACCTCGGCGCGCGGACCCTGCGCGTCACCGGCAAGGGGGACCGGCAGCGCGTCGTCCCCGTCGGCGAGCTCGCGGTGGACGCCGTCGAGGCGTGGCTGACCCGCGGTCGCCCGGCGCTCGCGGTCCCGACGTCCGGGCCCGCGCTGCTGCTCGGCCGCCGCGGCTCCCGGGTCGACCAGCGGCGGCTGCGGCAGGCGGTGCACGAGGTCTCGCGTCTCGCCGGTGTCGACGACGTCGCGCCGCACGCCCTGCGCCACTCGGTCGCGACGCACCTGCTGGAGGGCGGGTCCGACCTGCGCAGCGTCCAGGAGGTGCTCGGTCACGCGAGCCTCGCGACCACCCAGCGCTACACCCACGTGACCGCGGACCGTCTGCGCGCGTCCTACGAGCAGGCGCACCCCCGCGCATGACGTCCGAGAGGGAGATCCCCATGTCAGTCCCCGCTGAGGACACGGTCCCGGTGGTGGCCACGCGTGCCCCCCGGGCGCCGCTCGGCGTCATCCCGCGTCAGCAGACGCTGGACCCCGAGCTCGCCGAGGTGCTGGACCCGGTGCTCGCGCCGGCGGTCGCGGACGACGTCGACCCCGACGGCGTCGTGGTGGCGCTGACCTCCGAGGGCGTCGTCCTCGACGGCGTGGTGGTGCCGCTCGTGGCGGACGACGACCTGGACGGGGTCGTCCTGTCGCTCTCCGGCGACGTGGACGAGGACGAGGACGAGGACCTCGCCGAGGTCGTGGCCCTGCCGCTCGACCCGGTCGCGCAGGACTGGCAGCAGTTCAAGGCCGGGGGCGACCGCCTCGTGCGCGAGCGCCTGATCCTGCACTACGCGCCCCTCGTCACCGCCGTCGCCGGCCGGGTCGGGATGCGGCTGCCCGCGATGGTGGAGCAGGCGGACCTCGTGTCGTACGGCATGTTCGGGCTGATCGACGCGATCGAGAAGTACGAGCCCGGCCGCTCCGTGAAGTTCGAGACGTACGCGAGCGCGCGCATCCGCGGCGCGATCATCGACGAGCTGCGCGCGATGGACTGGATCCCGCGCTCGGTCCGCACCAAGGCGCGTGCCGTGGACCGCGCGTACGCCGAGCTCGAGAGCGAGCTGCACCGGGTCCCGACCGAGAGCGAGGTCGCCGCGCGGCTGCAGATGGACATCCGCGACCTGCGGGCGCTGTTCACGCAGCTCTCGACGGTGAACGTCGCGGCGCTGGACGAGCTGCTCGGCGCGGGGGAGGACCGCGGCGACCGGCTGTCGCTGCTGGACACCCTGGGCGACAGCCGCACCCCGGACCCGGAGAACTCGTTCGAGGCGCAGGAGACCAAGTTCCTGCTGGCCCGGGCGATCGACCAGCTCGGCGAGCGCGAGAAGCTCGTGCTGGTCCTGTACTACTACGAGGGCATGACGCTGGCGGAGATCGGCCGGGTGCTCGGCGTGACGGAGTCGCGGATCTCCCAGATGCACACCGCGGCGATGCTGCGGCTGCGCGCGCGCCTGACGGAGGCGGACCGCGCCTGACGGAAGCGGACCCCGCCGGACGGCGGCGGACCGCGCCGGACGG
>JAEWGQ010000129.1 GCA_023388235.1 Actinomycetes bacterium
GGCGAGGGGGTCGCGGCCGCGCGCCGCCTGGTGGACGAGGTCGAGACCCGCACCGGGGACGACGGCGGCCGGGTGGTCGTCCTGCGCAAGGCGCTGCCCGACGGGTCCGCCCCGCCCGCGCACCGCGTCGACGAGATCCGCGCCGCGCTGGCCCGGCCGCGCTCCGCGGACGCCCTGGCCGAGCTCCGGGTGCAGAACGCCGAGCTCGTGCGGGCGCTCGAGGCGCTGGCCGCGCGCGAGCAGGAGCTCGTCCGGGCGAACGAGGAGCTCGAGGACACCAACCGCGGCGTGCTGGCGATGTACACCCAGCTGTCCGACGAGCTGGAGGAGACGAACAGCGGCGTCGTCGCGCTGTACGCCGAGCTCGACGAACGGGGCCGGCAGCTCGCCGCGGCCAACGACGCGAAGACCCGGTTCCTGCGCAGCGTCAGCCACGAGCTGCGCGCCCCGGTGAACTCGATCCTCGGCCTCGCCTCGCTGCTCGCCGACGGGACCCTGGACGAGGAGCAGCGCGTCCAGGTCGGGTACCTCGACACCAGCGCGCGCACGCTGCTCGGCATGGTGAACGAGCTGCTGGACCTCGCCCGCGCCGAGTCCGGGCGCCAGCACGTGCGGCGCGTGCCCGTGGACCTGCGCGCCCTGGTCGCCGACCTCGCCGGCGCCGTCCGCCCGCTGCTGCGCCCCGGGGTCGGGCTGCGCCTCGCGGTGCCCGAGGGCCTCGTCGTGCACACCGACCCCGAGCTGCTCGGCCGGGTGCTGCGCAACCTGCTGACCAACGCCGCGAAGTTCACCGAGGCCGGCGCGCTCACCGTCGAGGCGGCGGAGCCCGCCGACGGCGCGGGCGTGGTCCTGCGCGTCCGGGACACGGGGCTCGGCATCGCGCCCGAGCACCTGGACGCCGTGTTCGACGAGTTCTTCCAGGTGCCGAACCGGCTGCAGCCGTCCGTCAAGGGCACCGGGCTCGGCCTGCCGTACGCCCGCCGGGTCACCGAGGCGCTCGGCGGCACGCTCACCGTGGCGAGCGAGGTCGGACGGGGCAGCACGTTCACGCTCACGCTCGAGCGCACCGGCACGCCGGCGGTCGGGCGGGTCCTGCTGGTCGACGACGACGGGGCGAGCCGTGCCGTGCTGCGCGGGCTGCTGGCCGAGGTCGCCGCCGAGGTGCGCGAGGCCCGCGACGGTGCCGAGGCGCTGAGCGCCGTCGCCGCCGAGCGCCCGGACGTGGTGCTGCTCGACGTGCGGATGCCGGGGCTCGACGGCCCCGCGGTGCGCGACGCCCTGCGCGCCGACCCCGCGACCGCCGACCTGCCCGTCGTGCTGGTCTCCAGCGCGGACGCCCCGCCCGGCGCCGGCCCCGTCCTCGACAAGGCCGGCCTGGACGCCGCGACGCTCGCCCGCGCGCTGCGCGCCGCGACGGGGGAGGACCGCCCGTGACCGACGCCCCGCGCCGCGTGCTCGTTGTCGACGACACCGAGGCCCACCGGTACGTCATGGCGTCCTGGCTGCGGCGCGCCGGCTACGCCGTGACGGAGGCGGCCACCGGGCGCGACGCCCTCGAGCGGGCGGCCGGGCACGACGCCGTCGTCCTCGACGTCAACCTGCCCGACATGTCGGGCCTGGAGGTGTGCGAGCGGATCAAGGCGGACGCGGCGACGGCGGCCCCCGTCGTGCACGTGTCGGCCACCTCGATCGACGCCCGCTCCCGGACGCACGGCCTCGAGCGCGGCGCGGACGCCTACCTGGTCGAGCCGCTCGACCGGGACGAGTTCCTCGCCACCGTGGCGGCGCTGTGCCGGTCGCACGCCGCACGCCGGGGGATCACCGAGCACGCGCGCCGGCTCGCGGACCTCACCGCGACGATCGTGCCGCTCGCGTCCGCCGGGTCGCTCGACGAGCTCGTCGCCGCCGCCGCGCAGGGGGCCGCCACCGTGTTCGACGTCCCCGTGGTGGTCGTCGCCGCCGCCCCCGACGGCATGGCCACGCGCGTCGTGTGCCCCGGCCCGGGCCGGCCCGTCGTCCGCGGGCGGCTGCTCGCCCCCGTGTCCCCACCGACCGTGCCGGACCCGTACGACGTGGCCGCGCCGGACGCGCCCGGCGTGTGGCGCGAGATGCTCGACCGCGCCGGCGTCGGGCCGACCGCGTGGCGGGTGGTCCCGGCCCTCGACGCGTCCGGCCGGGTGCTCGGCGGGTTCGCCGTCGCCACCCCCGACGGCGCGCTCGGTGCCGAGGACGCGGACCTCACCGCCCAGCTCGGCGCCGCGCTCGGCGGGGCGCTCGCCACGCTGCGCTCCTACGCCGAGGAGCACCTGATCGCGCTCACGCTGCAGCGGTCCATGCTCCCGCACACCCTGCCCGAGCCCGCCGGGCTGCGGATGGCCGCCCGGTACAGCGCGTCCGACGCCCAGCTCAGCGTCGGCGGCGACTTCTACGACGCGCTCGAGCTGCCCGACGGCCGGGTCGCCGCCGTCATCGGCGACGTGCAGGGCCACTCGCTGCGCGCCGCGACCGTCATGGCCCAGCTGCGGTTCTCGCTGCACGCCTACCTGCTGGAAGGACACCCGCCGGCCCGGGCCCTCGACCTGCTGCACGACCTGCTGGTGCGCAGCCACCCCGAGCTCGTGTCCGTGTGCGTCGCCGTCCTCGACCTGCGCGACGGCACCGTCGAGGTGGTCAACGCCGGCCACCTGCCGCCGCTGCTCATCACCCCGGAGGGCGCGCGGTACGTGCTCGGGTCCTCCCCGCTGCTCGGCGTCGGGCGCCCCCGCGAGCGGACCGTCGAGCGCGTCGCCACCGACGGTCCCTGCACGCTGGTGCTCGTGACCGACGGGCTGCTGGAGCGCCGCACCGGGAACCTGCGCGACGCGCTCGACCGCATGGCCGAGGTCGCCGCCGACGCCGGCACGCTCGACCCCGGCGAGCTGTGCGACCTGCTGCTCGGCCGGTTCGACGCGCACGAGCGGGACGACGACGTGGCGGTCCTCGCGGTGCACCTGACCGGGACCTGACGACCGCCGGCCCACCCGCCGGCGGTCCCACCCCACCCCTCGGCGCACCCGCCCCACCCCTCGGTGCGCCCGCCCGTTCGGAGACTCCGACGGGGTTGGGAGGTGTCCGCGCGCCGTCGGAGGTGTCCGGGGACCACCTCGATCCCCGTTCGGAGACTCCGACGGGTGGCGGAGGTGCCCGCGTGGCGGGACGGGATGCGTGGGGACGCCTGGTGCCGGTTCGGAGGCTCCGACGGGCGGGGGAGGTGTCCGCGCGGGGTCGGAGGTGTCCGGGGACCACCTCGATGCCCGTTCGGAGACTCCCGCGGGGCCGGGCGGGCGCCTTGGGGGCGCCGGGCGGGGCAGGCCGGGGGGCAGGCGGGTGGGTCAGCGGGGGAGGTACTCCTCGATCGCGTCGGTGATCTCCGGGGCGTCCGGGCGGGTGGTGGGGCGGAAGCGGCGGACGCGGCCGTCGGGGTGCACGAGGAACTTCTCGAAGTTCCACTGGACGCGACCCGCGCGGCCCGCGTCGTCGGGGGCGGTCGTCAGCGCCCGGTACAGGGGGTGCGCGTGGCGGCCGTTGACCCGGACCTTCTCCGTCATCGGGAACGTCACGCCCCAGGTCGCGGAGCAGTAGTCGGCGATGGCCTCCGACGAGCCGAGCTCCTGGAGGAACTGGTTGCTCGGCACGCCCACGACGGTGAACCCCCGGTCGGCGTAGGTGCGCTGCAGGGCCTCGAGCTGCTCGTACTGCGGGGCCAGGCCGCACCGGGACGCCACGTTCACCACGAGCGCGACCCGGCCGCCCGTGAGCGCCCCGAACGTCGTGCTCTCCCCGTGCAGGGTGCCGATCGCGATGTCGTCCAGGTCCACCGGTGCGCTCCTCGGTCGTCGTCGTGGTGGTCGGCGCCGCGCCGGCGCCACCCCGATCCTGCCCCCCGCCCGCGCGGGGGCGCCCGCCCGGCACGCCGCCCCGCCCGGCCACCCAACGCGGCAAATCCCTCGGTGAGTGTCAGCGGGTGTGCGTAGCCTGTGCGCTGCCGACACCGGACGGTCCCCCCACCGGCCGTGGCAGCCCCCACTCGTCGACAGGGAGAACCACGTGCTCGCGCGACTGCTCTGGCGCTATCTGCGCCCCTACCGATGGCTGCTGGCCGGCGTGCTGGTGTTCCAGCTCGGCTCGGCGCTGGCGATGCTGTACCTGCCCAGCCTGAACGCCGACATCGTCGACCAGGGCGTGGCCCGCGGCGACACCGGCTACATCTGGCGGACGGGCGGGTTCATGCTCACCGTCTCCCTCGGCCAGATCCTCGCGGCGATCGCGGCGACGTACTGCGCGGCGCGGGCGGCGATGCAGGCGGGGCGCGACATCCGCGACGACGTGTACGGGAAGGTGAGCGGGTTCTCCGAGCGGGAGATCTCGCGGTTCGGCGCCGGGTCGCTGATCACGCGCAACACGAACGACGTCCAGCAGGTGCAGATGCTGGCGATGATGGGCGCCACGATGCTGGTCTCCGCGCCGATGCTGGCGATCGGCGGCATCGTGATGGCCCTGCGCCAGGACGTCGGGCTGTCGTGGCTGATCGCTGTGTCGGTGCCGGCGCTGCTGCTGATCGCCGGGCTGGTGATCAGCCGGATGGTGCCGCTGTTCCGGTCCTACCAGGGCAAGCTCGACGCGGTGAACCGCATCATGCGCGAGCAGCTCACCGGGGTGCGCGTGGTGCGGGCGTTCGTGCGCGAGGACATCGAGTCGGAGCGGTTCCGGGGCGCGAACACGGACATCATGGTCGTGGGCCGCAAGATCGGGTCGCTGTTCGTCGTGCTGTTCCCGCTGGCGATGCTCGTGCTGAACGTGACGGTCGTCGGCGTCATCTGGTTCGGCGGCATCGAGGTCGACGCGGGGAACGTGCAGATCGGCACGCTGCTGGCGTTCATGCAGTACATCGGCCAGATCCTCATGGGCGTGCTCATGGCCTCGTTCATGACGGTGATGATCCCGCGCGCCGCGGTGTCCGCCGAGCGCATCTCCGAGGTGCTGAGCAGCCGGTCCACCCTCAGCGAGGCGGCGGACCCGGTGCGCGTGCAGCCCCGCCCGGGCGAGGTCGCCTTCGAGGACGTGACCTTCGCGTACCCCGAGGCGGAGCACCCGGTGCTGTCCGGCCTGACGTTCACGGCCCGGCCGGGGCAGACGCTGGCCGTCATCGGGTCGACCGGTGCGGGCAAGACGACGCTGGTGTCGCTGATCCCGCGGCTGTTCGACACGACCGGCGGCACGGTCCGCGTCGGCGGGGTGGACGTGCGCGACGTCGCGCTCGAGGCGCTGTGGGCCGGCATCGGCCTGGTGCCGCAGCGGCCGTTCCTGTTCGCGGGCACCGTGGCGTCGAACCTGCGGCTCGGCCAGGAGGACGCGACGGACGCGGACCTGTGGCGCGCCCTCGAGATCGCCCAGGCGTCCGACTTCGTCGCGCAGATGGACGGCGGGCTGGAGGCACGCATCGCCCAGGGCGGCACCAACGTGTCCGGCGGCCAGCGGCAGCGGCTGGCGATCGCCCGGGCGCTGGTCCGGCGCCCGGCCGTGCTGGTGTTCGACGACTCGTTCTCGGCCCTCGACCTCGCGACGGACGCCCGGCTGCGGCAGGCGCTCTGGCGCGAGCTGCCGGAGGTGACGAAGGTCGTCGTGGCGCAGCGGGTGTCCACGGTGACCGACGCCGACCAGATCCTCGTGCTGGAGGACGGCCGCATCGCCGGCCTCGGCACCCACGCCGAGCTGATGGCCGGCAACCAGACCTACCGCGAGATCGCGGAGTCCCAGCTCTCCGTGGAGGCCGGCCGATGAGCGAGAAGACGACCGAGACCCTGACCGAGGAGGAGCGGCTCGAGATCGAGCTGGGCGAGCAGGCCCGGCTGGCGTCCGACTCCTGGGACGGCGTCGCGCCGGGCAAGGCGGACGACTTCAAGGGGTCGTTCACCCGGATGATCGGGCTGCTCGCGCCGTACAAGCTCGCGCTGGTCGCGGTGTCCGTCATGGGCGCGGCGGGCGTGGTGCTGACGGTGCTCGCGCCGCGCGTGCTGGGGCGGGCGACGGACGCGGTGTTCGCCGGCTTCGTGTCCCGGCAGCTCCCCGCGGGCCTCACGCAGGAGCAGGCGGTCGCCGGGCTGCGCGCCGACGGCCAGGACCGGCTCGCCGACATGGTCGCCGCGATGGACCGGCTCGTGCCCGGGCAGGGCGTCGACCTCGACCACCTGGGCCGGCTGCTGCTCGGCGTGCTCGCGCTGTACGTGTCGAGCGCGCTGCTCATGTGGCTGCAGGGCTACATCATCAACGTCGTCATGGTGCGGGCGATGTGGCGTCTGCGCGAGGCCGTCGAGGTCAAGATCAACCGGCTGCCGCTCGCCTACTTCGACAAGGTGCAGCGCGGCGAGCTGATCTCCCGGGTCACGAACGACATCGACAACATCACGCAGACGATGCAGCAGTCGCTGTCGTCCGCGCTGACGTCGATCCTCACCGTGATCGGCGTGCTGGTCATGATGTTCTCGATCTCGTGGCAGCTCGCGCTGGTCGCCCTGGTGTCGCTGCCGCTGATGGGCGTGATCTTCGGCGTCATCGGGCCGAAGTCGCAGAAGGCCTTCGGCATCCAGTGGCGCAAGGTCGGCCGCCTGAACGCGCGGGTCGAGGAGTCGTTCTCGGGCCACGCGCTGGTCAAGGTGTTCGGCCGCCGCCGCGACTTCGCCGACCGGTTCCGTGCGGAGAACGAGGAGCTGTACCAGGCCTCGTTCAAGGCGCAGTTCCTGTCCGGCATCATCTGGCCCGGCATGTCCTTCGTCGGGAACCTCACGTACGTCGGCATCGCGGTGCTCGGCGGGCTGATGGTCGCGAACGGCTCGATGCGGCTCGGCAGCGTGCAGGCGTTCATCCAGTACGCGCAGATGTTCACGCAGCCGCTGTCCGAGCTCGGGGGCATGGCCGCGGTCGTGCAGTCCGGCACGGCGTCGGCGGAGCGCGTGTTCCAGCTGCTCGACGAGGACGAGCAGAGCGGCGAGCCGGAGCAGGCACCGGCGCCGGCGGAGGGCGACGGCACCATCGAGTTCGACCACGTGCGGTTCTCCTACCGCCCGGACCAGCCGCTGATCGAGGACCTGTCGTTCACGGTGCGCCCGGGGCAGACCGTCGCGATCGTCGGGCCGACCGGGGCGGGCAAGACCACGCTGGTCAACCTCCTCATGCGGTTCTACGAGCTCGACGGCGGGCGGATCCTGGTGAACGGCCAGGACATCGCGACGCTGACGCGGCACGACGCCCGCGCCCGCACCGGCATGGTGCTGCAGGACCCGTGGCTGTTCGCCGGGACCATCCGGGAGAACATCCGCTACGGCCGGCAGTCGGCGACGGACGAGGAGGTGCTCGCCGCGGCCCGCGCCACGTACGTGGACCGGTTCGTGCACTCGCTGCCGCACGGGTACGACACGGTGCTCGAGGAGGACGCGGCGAACCTGTCCGCGGGGGAGAAGCAGCTGCTCACGATCGCCCGCGCGTTCGTGGCGCAGCCGTCGGTGCTCATCCTCGACGAGGCGACGTCGTCCGTGGACACCCGGACCGAGCGGCTGCTGCAGAGCGCGATGGCGTCGCTGCGGGCCGGGCGGACGTCGTTCGTCATCGCGCACCGGCTGTCGACCATCCGCGACGCCGACCTGATCCTCGTGATGGAGCAGGGCGCGATCGTCGAGCAGGGCACGCACGACGAGCTCATCGCCGCGGGCGGCGCGTACCACCGGCTGTACCAGTCGCAGTTCGCCGGTGCCGCGGTGGAGGAGCAGGTGTGACGGCCGGGCGCGCAGGCGTGACGGCCGGGGCCCGCGGCGCAGGCGCCGGTGCGACGGCCGGGCGCCGCGGGCCGCTGCCGGGCGTCCCCACCGCGGTGCTCGCCGCCGGCACCCTCGTCCTCGGCTTCGCCGTGGCGGAGGTGACCGGCGTGCGGGCGCTCGGGGGCGTCGTGCTGCTGCTCGGGGTCGCGTGGTGCGCCGCGCGCAGCGTGCAGGCGGCGGGCGTCCTCCGGGTCGGCGCCGTGGTGGCGCTCGGCGCGGTCTGCTTCGCCGGCTCGCACGTCCTCGCGGACGGGATCGGCGCGTGGCCGTCGGTGGTGCTCGCCGCGGCGGTGCTCGCCGGGGGGACGGCGCTGCTCGTGGACCGGCCGTGACGTCGAGCTTCGACGAGCTGCTCGCCGCCGGCGCGGCGGCCGACGTGAGCGGCTGGGACTTCTCCTGGCTCGAGGGCCGCGCCACGGAGGAGCGGCCGCCGTGGGGGTACGCGCGGCTCCTCGCGGAGCGGTGGGCGCGCGCGACCGCGGCGCTCGACGTGCAGACCGGTGGCGGCGAGGTGCTGGCCGAGGCGGGCGCGTACCCGGCGGTGGCCGTCGCCACCGAGTCGTGGCCGCCGAACGTCGCCCGCGCCACCCGGCGGCTGCACCCGCGCGGGGTGGTGGTCGTGGCCGTCCCGGACGAGTCCCCGCTGCCGTTCGCGGACGGGGCGTTCGACCTGGTGACGAGCCGGCACCCCACGACGACCGCGTGGGCGGAGGTCGCCCGGGTGCTGCGTCCGGGCGGCACGTACCTGGGCCAGCACGTCGGCCCCGGCAGCGCGTTCGAGCTGATCGAGCACATGCTCGGGCCGCAGCCCGCGGGCCGGCGGGCGCGGCGCCCGGACGACGAGGCGGCGGCCGCGCGGGCGGCGGGCCTGGAGGTGGTCGACCTGCGCACCGCGCGGCTGCGCATGGAGCTGCACGACGTGGCCGCGGCGGTGTACCTGCTGCGCCGGATGGTCTGGTGGGTCCCGGGCTTCACGGTCGCGGCGTACCGGGACCGGCTCCGTGACCTGCACGAGCGGATCGTGGCCGAGGGACCGTTCGTCGCGCACGCCGCCCGGCACCTCATCGAGGCCCGTCGCCCGGCCTGAGCGTCCCGTCGCCCCGCCTGAGCGTCCCGGCGCGCCGCACCGGCGATGGACTTATGAGGTAAGGCTTCGCTAAGGTCCGGGGCTGTGCCGCTGAACACCACCGCGATGGCCGCTGCCGACGTCAGCATCGGCTACGGCGGCGACCCCGTCGTCACGGGCGCCAGCGTCGAGCTCGCCGCCGGCCGCGTGACCGCCCTCGTCGGACCCAACGGGTCCGGCAAGTCGACCCTGCTGCGCGGCATGGCCCGGCTGCAGCGGCTGTCCGCCGGCCGGGTCACCCTCGGCGGCGGCACCGCGGGCACGAGCACCGGCGGCACGAGCACCGACACCACGGGCACGAGCACCGGCACGGGCCCCACCGACGCGGGCGCGCTGTCCGCCCGCGAGTTCGCGCGCCGGGTCACGCTGCTGGCGCAGTCGCGGCCCACGCCGGCCGGGATCACCGTGCGCGACGCCGTCGAGTTCGGCCGCCACCCGCACCGCCAGGGCTGGCGGGGGAGCGACCCGCACGGCCGTGCCGCCGTGGACCGCGCGCTCGCCCTGGCCGGCATCGCCGACCTCGCGGGGCACGACGTCGACGCGCTGTCCGGCGGGCAGGTGCAGCGGGTCTGGTTCGCCTCCGCGCTGGCGCAGGACACCGGCGTGCTCCTGCTGGACGAGCCCACGAACCACCTCGACCTGCGCTACCAGGTGGAGGTGCTCGAGCTCATGCGGTCGCTCGCCGACGTGCACGGCGTGGCCGTCGGCGTCGTCCTGCACGACCTGGAGCAGGCCGCCGCCGTCGCGGACCGGGTGCTCGTGCTGAGCGCGGGCCGGGTGGTCGCGGACGGGCCGCCCGAGCAGGCGATGACGTCGGCGCTGCTCAGCGAGGTCTACGACATCGACATCGAGGTCCGCGCCGACCCGCGCACCGGCCACCTGGGCGTGCACGCGCCGCGGCTGCTGCTGCGCCGGGTCGCGGTCGCGCCCGAACCGGCCGCGGCGGTCGCCGCCGGCGCCTGACCC
>JAEWGQ010000267.1 GCA_023388235.1 Actinomycetes bacterium
CCGCTGGGGCCTGCGCGCCGGCGAGCCGGTGGTGGTCTACGACGACGCCGGCGGCATGTCGGCGTCCCGCGCCTGGTGGCTGCTGCGCTGGGGCGGGGTGCAGGACGTGCGGATCCTCGACGGCGGGCTCGGCGCCTGGACCGCCGCGGGCGGGGCGCTGGAGACGGCGGAGCCCGCGGTGCCCGCCGGCGACGTGACGCTCACCGGCGGGCACCTGCCGGTGCTCGACGCGGACGGGGCCGCCCGCTGGGCGACCGAGGGCGTGCTGCTGGACGCCCGCGCCGCCGAGCGGTACCGCGGCGAGGTCGAGCCCGTGGACCCCCGCGCCGGGCACATCCCGGGGGCGGTGAGCGCACCGACCGCCGACAACCTCGACGCCGACGGCCGGTTCCTGCCGGCCGACGACCTGACGGCGCGGTTCGCCGCGCTCGGCGTCCCCGAGGGCGGGGAGGTCGCCGTGTACTGCGGGTCCGGCGTCACCGCCGCGCACCAGGCCGCGGCCCTGGTCATGGCGGGCCGCACGCCGGTGCTGTACGCGGGCTCGTGGTCGCAGTGGTCGTCCGACCCGGACCGGCCCGTCGCGACGGGGGAGTGACGCTCAGCCGGCCGTGCGCCCGCCGGCGGACGCGGCGCCCAGCCAGGTGTGCGGGTTCCGGTCCCAGCACCAGCCGAGCTTCGGGCGGCGCTCGCTGATCCAGACCGCCGGCACCCGCTGGTTGCCCGCCCGGGAGCCCATCAGCGAGAAGCACCGGTTCGGGCGCAGCATGTCCGGCCGCAGCGCGACCAGCGCGAGGCCCTCGGCGACGGTCAGGGGCACGCGCCCGCGCTCCCGCACGACGGCCAGCGCCTGCTCGGGCGGCACGCCGCAGAACTCGCTGCCGGTGTCGACGTCGCGCAGCAGGTACGGCCCGTCCGGCGCCTGGGCGTCGGGCAGCGGGGCGTAGGTCGCCATCTCGTCGTCGTCGATCACGCTGACGCCGGCGCGCGGGCCGCGCCGCATCGCGGGGGCGGCGGCGTTCGCGCGCGCGGTGCCGCCGTCGAGCACCAGCACGAACGGGACGTGGTCGTCCGGCGCGACCTCCGACGGCCCGCCGGGCTCGGCGTCCAGCGCGGCGTGCAGCGGGGCGACGGCCGCGCGCAGGGCGTCGGCGGACAGGCCGTGCACGGCGGCGAGCCCGAGGTCGAGGCAGGCGCGGACCTGCCGGTCGAGCTCGGCGTGCGCGTCGGCGCCCGGGTCGAACGGATCGGCCGCACGGCCGGCGGCGGTGACGGTGGGCCAGGTGGGGTCGGGGGCGATGACGGGGACGGGCACGGTCGCTCCTCGGGGTCGGGGCCGGGACGCGGTGAACGCGCCGGGACGCCCGGGAGTTCCCGCCGGCGTCAGTCCCGGGCGTCGGCGGCCGGGCGGTCCCGGTCCTTGCTCGGCTGCACGCGCTTCGGCTCGCCGGGCATCTTGGGGTACTCGGGCGGGTACGGCAGGTCGCCGAGCGCGTGGTCGCGCTCGTCCCGGGCCGCGAGCTCCAGCAGGCCGTCGAGCGACCCGGGTGCGACGGCGTCCGTGCCGGGTGCGGGCGACGTCCGGGCCACCAGCGGCGCGAACAGGTCCCCGACGTCCGCGAAGCGCGCCGGCATGGTGGTGACGTCGAAGTCGTCGGGGTGCACGTCCGCGACCTCGTCCCAGCGCAGGGGCGCGGACACGGTGGCGCGGCGGTTCGGCCGCACGGAGTACGCCGACGCGATCGTGCGGTCCCGGGCCATCTGGTTGTAGTCCACGAAGATCGCCTCGCCGCGCTCCTCCTTCCACCACTTCGTCGTGACCTGCCCGGGCAGCCGGCGCTCCAGCTCGCGGCCGAGCGCGATCGTCGCCCGCCGGCACTGCGTGAACGACCACCGCGGCTCGATGGGCACGAAGATGTGGATCCCGCGGCCGCCCGACGTCTTCGGGAACCCGGTGAGGCCGTGCTCGGCCAGGATCTCCCGGACGTGCGGCGCGACCCGGGCGGCGTCGTCGAACGACGTGCCGGGCTGCGGGTCGAGGTCGATGCGCAGCTGGTCCGGCGCCTCCACGTCGGCGCGGGTGACCGGCCACGGGTGGAACGTCAGCGTGCCGAGGTTCGCGGCCCACGCGACGACGGCGAGCTCGGTCGGCGTCACCTCGTCGGCGGTGCGGCCCGACGGGAACGTGATGGTCGTGGACTCGACGTAGTCCGGGGCGCCCTGCGGCACCCGCTTCTGGAAGAACGCGTCGCCCCGGTTGTCGGCCCGGGTGGACAGCCGCGCGCCCTCGAACCAGCCGCGGGGCCAGCGCTCCAGGGTGGTCGGGCGGTCGCGCAGCGCGCCGAGGATGCCGTCGCCGACGCTGAGGAAGTACCGGACGACGTCGAGCTTGGTCAGCCCGCGGTCCGGGAAGTACACCTTGTCGGGGCTGGAGACCCGCACGGTGCGGCCCCGCACCTCGATCTCCTCGGCGGGCACCTTCGACGGGCTCATCCGGTCACGGTATTGCCCGGGGCCCGGACGCGCACCAGCCGGGCGCCGGCGGCCGGGGCGTCAGGCGGTCGGGAGGTCGCCGCCGGCCGCGAGCGCGGCGTCCAGCTCGTCCAGGATCCGGCGGCACTCCGCCACGTCCCACGGGGTGCCGGCGATCTCGAACTCGAACAGCACCGGGCGTCCCGAGCGCTCGGCGATCTGCCGCGCGGCCATCTGGTAGTGCCGGCCGAAGTTCCGGTTCCCGCTGCCGATCACGCCGACCATCCGGCGCCGGTTCACCGGGGAGCGCAGGAACCGCCGCACCGCCTCCGGGATCGTGTCGTTCCGGTCGTTGCCGGTCTTGTACGACGGCGTGAGCAGCACCCAGGGCCCGTCGGCCTCGCTCAGCCGGTGCTCGCGCACGGACAGGTCGAGCACGGGCCGCCCGAGCCGCTCCGCGAAGGAGCGCACGAGCCCCGACGCGGACGAGTAGAAGTACACGGGAGTCTGGCGGACCACCCACCGACCCTCCCCGGCGCCGCCCGGCCGGTGCGGGGACCAAGGTCCCGCCGTGCCGCCCGGCCCGGGGACGCCGACGGCCGGGCACCCCGCAGGGTGCCCGGC
>JAEWGQ010000280.1 GCA_023388235.1 Actinomycetes bacterium
GCCGGGCACCCCGCAGGGTGCCCGGCCGCCGGTCCGCTCGGCGCGGTCGCGTCAGAGCTGGTCGCCCGTGCCGCTCGCGGTCGGGGCGCTGGCGTCGGACGCCGGGGCGCTCGCGCCGCGGGCCGCCGCGATCGACTCGTGCGCGGCCGCCACGACGGCGTCGGCGGTGATGCCGAACTCCTCGTACAGCGTCTCGTACGCCGCGGAGGCGCCGTAGTGCTCGAGCGACACGGCGCGGCCGGCGTCGCCCAGGAGCTTCCACCAGGACAGCGCGATGCCGGCCTCGACGGAGACGCGGGCCTTCACCGACGCCGGGAGCACCGACTCGCGGTACGCCTCGTCCTGCTCGGCGAACCACTCGAGGCACGGGGCGGACACGACGCGCGTCGGCACGCCGGCGGCCTCGAGGGTCTCGCGGGCCGCGACGGCCAGCTGCACCTCGGAGCCGGTGCCGACGAGGACGACCTCGGGCGTGCCGGTCGACGCCTCGAGCAGCACGTACGCGCCGCGGGCGACGCCCTCGGCGGACGCGAAGCCCTCCTCGCCGCGGGGGAACGTCGGGACGTTCTGCCGGGTGAGGATGAGGGCGGCGGGGCCGTCGGTGCGCTCGAGGATCGCCTTCCACGCCTGCGCCGTCTCGTTGGCGTCGGCGGGGCGGACGACCGCGAGGCCCGGGATGGCCCGGACGGCGGTGAGGTGCTCGACCGGCTGGTGGGTCGGGCCGTCCTCGCCGAGGCCGATCGAGTCGTGCGTCCACACGTAGATCGCCGGCACGCCCATGAGCGAGGCCAGGCGGACCGACCCGCGCATGTAGTCGGAGAACGTGAAGAACGTCCCGCCGTACGGCCGGGTCAGGCCGTGCAGGGCGATGCCGGACAGGATCGCGCCCATGCCGTGCTCGCGGATGCCGAAGTGCAGCGTGCGGCCGTACTCGTTGCCCGCGAACTCGTGGGTGGAGCGCTCGGCCGGGATGAAGGACGGCTCGCCCTTCATCGTGGTGTTGTTCGACCCGGCGAGGTCGGCGGAGCCGCCCCACAGCTCGGGCAGCACCGGCGCGAGGGCGGAGAGCACCTCGCCGGAGGCGGCGCGGGTGGCGACGGCCTTGCCGGCGGGGAACGTCGGCAGGGCGTCGGCCCAGCCCTCGGGCAGCTTCCCGGCCCGGAGGCGCTCGAGCAGCGCCGCGCGCTCCGGGTTGGCCGCGCGCCAGGCGTCGAAGGCGGTGGTCCACTCGGCCTTGGCGGCGGCGCCGCGCTCCAGGGCCTTGCGGGTGTGCGCGATGACCTCGGGGTCGACGTCGAAGGACTTCTCCGGGTCGAAGCCGAGGACCTCCTTGAGGCCGCGGACCTCGTCGGTGCCCAGCTTGGAGCCGTGCGAGCCGTGGGTGTTCTGCTTCGTCGGCGAGGGCCAGGCGATGATCGTGCGCAGGCCGATGAACGACGGGCGGTCGGTGACGGCCTTGGCGGCCTCGATCGCGGCGTGCAGCGCGTCCACGTTCTCCGTGTACTCGCCGCCCTCGGTCCAGTCGACGAACTGGACGTGCCAGCCGTACGCCTCGTAGCGCTTGACGACGTCCTCGGTGAACGCGATCTCGGTGTCGCCCTCGATCGAGATGTGGTTGTCGTCCCAGATCGCGATGAGGTTGCCGAGCTTCTGGGTGCCCGCGATCGAGGACGCCTCGGAGGACACGCCCTCCTGCAGGTCGCCGTCGGAGGCGATCACGTACACGAAGTGGTCGAACGGGCTGGTGCCCGGGGCGGCCTCGGGGTCGAGCAGGCCGCGCTCGCGGCGCGCCGCCATCGCGAAGCCCACCGCGGAGGAGATGCCCTGGCCCAGCGGGCCGGTGGTGATCTCGACGCCGGCGGTGTGCTTGTACTCCGGGTGGCCGGGGGTCTTGGAGCCCCAGGTGCGCAGCGCCTCGATGTCCTCGAGCTCCAGGCCGAAGCCGGCGAGGTACAGCTGGATGTACTGCGTCAGCGACGAGTGGCCGGCCGACAGGATGAACCGGTCGCGTCCCAGCCAGTGCGGGTCCGCCGGGTCGTGCCGCATGACGTTCTGGTAGAGCAGGTAGGCGGCCGGGGCCAGGCTGATCGCCGTGCCGGGGTGGCCGTTGCCGACCTTCTCCACCGCGTCCGCGGCCAGGACGCGGACCGTGTCGACGGCCTTGCGGTCCAGGTCGGTCCAGCCGACGGTCTCGGCCAGGGGAGCCTTCGCGTTCACCGCACCTCATTTCCGCCCGGACCGGCGGCCCGGGGCATCGGGGGTTCTGGGCTCGCCCGACCGCGGGCGCGGCCGGTCGCGGGCACTGCGTCTGAGCCTAGACTCCCGCGGGCGCCGCGCAGGACAGCGCGGGCGCGGGGTCCGCTCTGCGGGAGGACGTGGCCGACTGGCGGACAGCCGTCTCGTGCGTCGGACGGTTGACCTACTCTTGACCGGTGACCGACCCCCAGCCCTCCCGCGAGGCCCGCCGCGGACTCGCACGCCACGAGGTCCCCGACCCGCTGCGCAACGACGTCCGGATGCTCGGGGAGTTCCTCGGCCGCGTGATCCGCGAGTCCGGCGGCGACGACCTGTTCGACGACGTCGAGCGCGTCCGCGCGCTGACGATCCGCGCCCACGACGAGCAGGACCTCACGGCCCTCGCCGAGGCCGAGGAGCTCGTCGCGTCCTTCAGCATCGACCGCGCGCAGCAGGTGGCCCGCGCGTTCACGTGCTACTTCCACCTGGCGAACCTCGCCGAGGAGCACCACCGCGTCCGCGTGCTGCGCGATCGCGAGGCCGAGCTGCCCGCCGGCGAGCTCATGCAGGACGACTCGCTGCCCGCCGCCATCGACGCGCTGGCGCACGAGGTCGGCCGCGAGGAGGCCCTGCGCCGGCTGCAGGAGCTCGAGTTCCGCCCCGTGCTGACGGCGCACCCGACGGAGGCCCGCCGCCGGTCGGTGTCCCGCGCCATCCGCCGCATCTCCGACCTGCTCGCGGAGCGCGACGCGCTGGCCGCCGGCGGCACCTCCCGCGCGGAGAACGACCGCCGGGTGCTCGAGGAGATCGACACGCTCTGGCGCACCTCGCCGCTGCGCGCCCAGAAGCCCACCGTGCTGGACGAGGTCCGCACGGTCATGAACATCTTCGACACCACGCTGTTCGAGACGTTCCCGGCCGTGTACCGCCGGCTCGACGACTGGCTCAGCGGCCCCGGCGCCGGGCGCGAGGAGCCGCTCGTGCGGCCGTTCGTCCGCCTCGGGTCCTGGATCGGCGGCGACCGCGACGGCAACCCGAACGTCACCGCCGAGGTCACCCGGGCCGCCGCCGCGCTGGCCAACGAGCACGTGCTCAGCGCGCTGGAGGACTCGGCGCGCCGGATCTCCGCGAAGCTCACGCTCGACGCCAGCGGGACCCCGGCGTCCGCCGAGCTCACGGCCCTGTGGCACCGCCAGCGCGACCTGTCCGAGGACGCCGCCGCGAAGGCCGCCAAGGAGGTCCGCGACCAGCCGCACCGCCGGGCGCTGCGCATGATCGCCGAGCGCATCGCCGCGACCCGCCGCCGGGACGCCGACCTGTCCTACGCCGGGCCGGACGACCTGATCGCGGACCTGGACGTCGTGCAGCGCTCGCTGGTCGAGGCCGGCGCCACCCGCGCCGCCTACGGCGACCTGCAGCGGCTCGTCTGGCAGGTGCAGACCTTCGGGTTCCACCTGGCGGAGCTCGAGGTGCGCCAGCACTCGCAGGTGCACGCCGCCGCCCTCGCCGACATCGAGGAGCACGGCCTGGACGGCGACCTGCAGCCGCGGACCGTCGAGGTGCTCGACACCTACCGCGCGCTCGGGACGGTGCAGCGCCGGTACGGCGTGGCCGCCGCGCGCCGGTACATCGTGTCGTTCACGCAGGCCCCGGAGCACCTCGCCGCCGTGTACCGGCTGGCCGAGCTCGTGTTCCCGGACCCGGAGACCCGGCCCGTCATCGACGCCATCCCGCTGTTCGAGACCTTCGCGGACCTCGAGGCGAGCGTCGACATCCTCGAGGAGATGCTGACGCTGCCCGCCGTGCAGGAGCGCCTCGCGCGCAACGGGCGGCACGTCGAGGTCATGCTCGGCTACTCCGACTCGTCCAAGGACGTCGGCCCCGTGGCCGCGACCCTGGCGCTGGACGTCGCGCAGAGCCGCATCGCGCAGTGGGGGCGCAAGCACGACCTGCGGCTCACCCTGTTCCACGGCCGCGGCGGCGCGCTCGGGCGCGGGGGCGGCCCCGCGAACCGCGCGGTGCTGGCGCAGCCGCCGGGCTCGGTGGACGGCCGGTTCAAGCTCACCGAGCAGGGCGAGGTCATCTTCGCCCGCTACGGCAACCCGGTGATCGGCACGCGGCACATCGAGCAGGTCGCCGCCGCGACGCTGCTGGCCGGCGCGCCGTCGACCGAGCAGCGCAACTCCGCCGCGACCGAGCGGTTCGCCGCGCTCGCCTCCGCCATGGACTCCTCGTCGCGCACCCGGTTCTACGAGCTGGTCCGCGCCGAGGGCTTCCCGCAGTGGTTCGCGCAGGTCACCCCGCTGGAGGAGATCGGCCTGCTGCCGATCGGCTCCCGCCCCGCCCGGCGCGGGCTGTCCGTCGAGTCCCTGGACGACCTGCGCGCGATCCCGTGGGTGTTCTCGTGGTCGCAGGCCCGCACGAACCTGGCCGGCTGGTTCGGCCTCGGCACCGCGCTGGAGTCCGTCGGCGACCTCGAGGAGCTGCGGGCGGCGTACGCCGAGTGGCCGCTGTTCAGCACGATGATCGACAACGTCGAGATGTCGCTGGCCAAGACCGACGAGCGGCTGGCCGAGCGGTACCTCGCCCTCGGCGACCGGGACGACCTCGCGGCGCTCGTGCTGGAGGAGATGGCGCTGACCCAGAAGTGGGTGCTGGCGATCACCGGGTCCGACAGCATCCTGGCCCGCCGCCGGATCCTCGGCCGCGCCGTGCAGCTGCGCAGCCCGTACGTCGACGCGCTGTCCCTGCTGCAGATCCGGGCGCTCCGCGCGCTGCGGACCGGCGAGTCCGAGGACCACGTCGAGGAGAACAAGCAGCTGCTGCTGCTCACCGTCAACGGCGTCGCCGCCGGCCTGCAGAACACCGGCTGAGCCGCGGGACGACGACGGCCCGGCACTCTCGCGGGGGTGCCGGGCCGTCGTGCGTCCGGGGTGTCAGCCCCAGAGGCGCCGGGTCGCGAGCTCCGCGCCGCGCACCAGCGTCTCCAGCTTCGCCCAGGCGATCTGGTGGTGGATCCGGCCGCCCAGCCCGCAGTCGGTGGACGCGATCACGTTCTCCCGGCCGACCAGGCGCGCGAACCGCTCGATGCGGTCGGCGACCAGCTCCGGGTGCTCCACGACGTTGGTCGCGTGCCCGACGACGCCCGGCAGGATCAGCCGGCCCTCGGGCAGGGTGACGTCCTCCCACACCCGCCACTCGTGCTCGTGCCGCACGTTCGCCGCCTCGAACGAGTACGCGCCCGCGTTGACCTTGAGCATGGTGCGGACGATGTCGGCCATCGGCAGGTCCGTGGTGTGCGGGCCGTGCCAGGAGCCCCAGCACAGGTGGTAGCGGATCCGGTCCTCCGGCAGGCCGCGCAGCGCGTGGTTGAGGGCCTCGACGCGCAGCTCCGAGAACCGCAGGTAGTCCTCGAGCGCCGGCTCCGGGGTGATCTGGTCCCAGTTCTCGGCGAGCGACGGGTCGTCGATCTGCAGCACCAGGCCCGCGTCGATGATCGCGACGTACTCCTCGCGCAGCGCGTCGGCGAGCGCCCAGACGAACTCCTCGTCGGTGCCGTAGAAGTCGTTGTCCATCCGCGCGGCGCTGCCGGGGGCGATCGCGGTGACGAAGCCCTCGCGCGCGCCGGTGGCCTCCAGGGCCGCCCGGAGGTTCGCGACGTCCTGCGCGACCGCGTCCTGCCCCGTGTACGACAGCGGGGCGACCGCGGTCGGGAACGGCTTCGGCGCGCCGCCGTGGAACACGCCCGACGTCGGGTCGGCGTACGCCTCCTCGAACCGCGCGCGGTCGCGGCGCCGGCCGAAGCCCGTCACGCGCACGTCGCCCGGACCGGACTGCACGTCCTTGAGGATCCAGCTCGCGCCGTCCCGCAGCTCCAGGCCGCCGAGGCGCTGGAACGAGTACGACCACCAGGCGCCGTAGTCGATCGGGCTGCTCATCGCCTTGCCGAACTCGCCGTCCCCGGGCACGTCGACGCCGAGGTCGACCTGCCGCCGGACCAGGCCCGTCACCGCGTCGGCGAGCAGCTCGGCGTACCCGGCCGGGTCGTCACCGGCCTCGCGGGCGGCGTTCGCGGCGATCAGCTCGGGCGTGCGCGGCAGGCTGCCGGCGTGGCTGGTGAGGATGCGGTCGGTGCTGGCGATCATCGGGTTCTCCCGGCTCGGCGAGGGGTCGGGCGTCATGGTGGCACAGCGCGCCGCCCGGCCCCCGCGCCGCCCGCCGGGTGGATGGGCGCGGGAGCCGGGCGGCGCCGGGGGTCGCGTCAGAGGCGGGGGAGGACCAGCTCGCGCACCTGCTTGCGCAGCACCTTGCCGAGCATCGACCGCGGGGTGTCCTCGATCGCGACGACCCGCTGCGGCACCTTGTACGCCGCGAGGTGCTCCCGGCAGTACTGGCGCAGCGCGGCCTCGTCGAGCGTCGCACCGGGCTCGAGCTCGACCGCCGCGACCACCATCTCGCCGCCGCGCTCCAGCGGCTTGCCGATCACCGCGGCGTCCGCGACCGTCGGGTGCCCGCGCAGCACGGCCTCGACCTCGGTGGGGGAGACGTTGAAGCCCCCGGTGATGATGAGCTCCTTCGCGCGGTCGACGATCGTGGTGAAGCCGTCGGCGTCCACCGTCACGATGTCCCCGGTGCGCAGCCACCCGCCCGGCAGCAGCGTGGCCGCCGTCTCCTCCGGGTTGTTCCAGTAGCCCGCGAAGACCTGCGGGCCGTGCAGCAGCAGCTCGCCCGGGGTGCCCGGCGGGACGTCCGCCGACGGGTCCTCGGGGTCGACCACGCGCATCCGGGTCGACGGGAACGGGATGCCGATCGTCCCGGTGCGCCGGGTCGGGTGGAACGGGTTGCCGAGCGCGACCGGGGACGACTCCGTCATGCCGTAGCCCTCGACCAGCAGCCCGCCGGACATCGACTCCCACAGCTCGACGGTCGCGTCCGGCAGGTTCATCGCGCCGGAGATGCAGAACCGGCACGAGGCCAGCGACACGCCCTGCTCCCGCGCGGCCATCGCCGTGCGCTCGTAGATCGGCGGCACCGCGCAGTACACCGTCGCGGGCGACTTCCGCATGGCGTCGAGCACGAGCTTCGTGTCGAACTTCGGGAACAGGACGATCAGCGCCTGCTTGCGGATGCCGTAGGTCAGGTACAGCGTCATGCCGAACGCGTGGAACATCGGCAGGATCGCGTAGAACACCTCCTTGCGGTACTCCGCGCCGTGCATCCACGCCTCGCCCTGCAGCGCGTTGGCGTAGAGGTTGAGGTGCGTGAGCATCGCGCCCTTGGGGCGGCCGGTGGTGCCGGAGGTGTACTGGATCGCCGCCAGGTCCGACACGGTGGGCCGCGGGTACGCCGGGTCCAGCGGGCCGTGGGACAGCAGGTCCTCCCAGGGCGTGGTGCCCGGCGCCGGCGCCGTCAGCGAGCGCCGCGTGGCGCGCAGGCTGGGCACGGGCAGCGACAGGGCCGCGCGCTTCACCGCGGGGAACGCCCGCAGCAGGTTGACGGACACGACGTGGTCGATGCCGACGTCCGCCGGGAACTGCCGGATCTGCTCGACCGCCTTGTCCCACGCGATGACCACGCGGGCCTGGTGGTCCTCGAACTGGTGCCGCAGCTCGCGGGACGTGTACAGCGGGTTGTGCTCGACCACGACGGCGCCCAGGCGCAGCACCGCGTAGAACGCCACGACGTGCTGCGGGCAGTTCGGCAGCAGCAGGGCGACGCGGTCGCGGGGCTTCACGCCGAGCCGGCGCAGCCCCTCCGCGGCGCGCTGCACCTGCGCGCCGAGCTCGGCGTACGTGGTGCGGCGCCCGAAGAACTCGAGCGCGGGGGCGTCACCGGCCTCCGCGACCGAGCGCTCGAACATCGCCACGAGCGACTCGGTGGGCAGGTCGATGTCGGCGGGCACGCCGGGCTGGTACTGCGCGACCCAGGGACGGTCGTCGGTCGAGGTCATGCCTGCCATTGTGGCGGTCCGGGCGCGCTCGCGGCGCCGGAACCGGTCCGCGACCGCAGCGCCCCCGTCGGGTCAGCCCAGCCGGGGCGGGCCGAGCGGCACGCGGTGCGCGAGCTCGCGCAGCACGTGCATGAGGATCCGGTTGAACGCCACCGGGGCGTGGCTGTTCACGTCGTGCCCGGCACCGGACACCACCCACTCCCGGGCGCCCGGGTGCGCACCGAGGTACCGGCGGGCGCCGAACCGCAGCGGGTCGCGGGCGCCGTTCACCAGCCACACCGGCAGCGCGACGCGGCGCAGGTCCTGCACCGGGCGGTACCCGTGCAGCGCCCCGAGCATGTCCGTCACGACGTGCCACGTGCCGCCGCCGAGACCCAGGGCGCCGACCACGCGGCGCGACGCCCGGCGGTACGCACCCAGCGGCTTGCCGCGCAGGTCCGTCGAGCAGCCCGCGAGCACCACGCCGGCGAGCCGGTCCTCGTGCCGGCCGGCGTACGCCAGCGACATGTACCCGCCGAGCGACAGCCCCACCAGCAGCGGCGGCGCGTCGCACGCCCGGACGGCCGCGTCGATCGCCGCCAGGCCGCCTTCGAACGTGAACCGCTCGTGCGCGCGGCTGCCGTGCCCGGGCAGGTCGATCGCGATCGTCGGGTGACCGCCGTGCGTGAGGGCGCGCACCTGGTCGTCCCAGATGGCGGACGACGTGCGGGTGCCGTGCACGAGGACGATCGGGTGCGGGGTCTCGGTCATGCGCCCTTCCGGGGAGGGACCGCGCGGCCGTGGCGGCCGGCGTCGGCGGGGCCGCGGCGCCTGGACCCGGCCGCGGGACCTCGCCACGGTAACCCCGGATCCTGGGGACCGGCTGGGACCGGCTGGGTTCACCCGGGTGACCTCGCTCACCCCCGCGGGCCACGCCTCAGCCGCCGAGCAGCCCCCGCCGGTGCGCGATCGCCACGGCCTCCGCGCGACCGCTCGCGCCGAGCTTGTCCAGCACGCGCGACAGGTGCACCGACACCGTCTTGCCGCTGATGAACAGCCGCTCGCCGATCTGCCGGTTGCTCAGGCCCTCGGCGACGAGCGCCAGCACCTCGGACTCCCGGCCGGTGAGCACGCCGGCCCGGGGCGCGACGACCCCGGGCAGGTCGAGGCGCGCGCGCCGGGCCAGGTCGGTCAGGGCGGTCACCAGCGGCGCGGCGCCCATGTCGCGCGCGTCGGCCAGCGCGGCCGCGGCCTGCGTG
>JAEWGQ010000287.1 GCA_023388235.1 Actinomycetes bacterium
CCGTCCGCCCGCGTCCCGCGCCCGCGCTCCTGCTCGCCGCGCGTCCCGGCCGGAGCGGCGTTAGCGTCCCGGCATGACGTTCCAGGGCGGCGGCCAGTTCGAGGGCGGCCGGGTGCAGTCCCGGCGGGGCGGCGGGCGCGGGCGCGGCGTCGCGGTCGGCGGCGGGCTCGGCGGCCTCGTGCTGGTGATCGCCGTCCTGCTGCTCGGCGGCAACCCGGCGCAGCTGCTCTCCGGCGCGACCGGCGGCGGGTCCGGCGACGAGACGGTCGACACCATCGGCGACTGCAGCGCCGAGCAGGCGAACGCCCAGCGCGAGTGCCGGCTGTCGGCGACCGTGCAGGCGCTGGACGCGTACTGGGAGGGGGCGGGCCTGCCGGTCGCCGCCACCGACGTGCGGCCCGAGGTCGTGACGTTCACCGGGGGCACCGACACCGCGTGCGGGGCGGCGTCCGCCAGCACCGGGCCGTTCTACTGCCCGCCGGACCGCACGATCTACCTCGACCTCGGGTTCTACGACGTGCTCGCGCAGCAGTACGGCTCGTCCGGCGGGCCGCTCGCCGAGGAGTACGTGGTGGCGCACGAGTACGGGCACCACATCCAGAACCTCACGGGCGTGTTCGACCGCGCGGACCGCTCCGGCACGGGCGACGACTCCGACTCCGTGCGCGTGGAGCTGCAGGCGGACTGCTACGCGGGCCTGTGGGCCGGGCACGCCGCGCGGACGGCCGACCCGGACACGGGCGTGCCCTTCCTCGACCCGATCTCGCCGCAGCAGCTCGCGGACGCCCTGTCGGCGGCCGCGGCCGTCGGCGACGACCACATCCAGGCGCAGTCGGGCGGCGGGGTGGACCCGGACTCCTGGACGCACGGGTCGAGCGAGCAGCGTCAGCGCTGGTTCAGCACGGGGTACGACGAGGGCACGCTCGGGGCCTGCGACACGTTCGCGGTCGCCGCGCCGTGACGCCGCCGTCGCCGCCGGCGCCGCCCGGGGACGGCGACGGCCGGCCACCCCGCGGGGCGACCGGCCGGTCCGCTCGTCAGATGTTGAACCCGAGCGCCCGCATCATCGCGCGGCCGTCCTCGGTGATCCGCTCCGGCCCCCACGGCGGCATCCACACCCAGTTGATCCGGAACGAGTCGACGAGCCCCTCGAGCGAGGTGCCCGCCTGGTCCTCGATGACGTCCGTCAGCGGGCACGCCGCCGAGGTGAGCGTCATGTCGATCGTCACGTGCCGGTCCTGCTCGACCGAGATGCCGTAGACCAGGCCGAGGTCGACGACGTTGATGCCGAGCTCGGGGTCGATGACGTCCCGCAGGGCCTCCTCGATGTCGGCGGCGTTCGCGGGCGCCTGCTCCGCCGTGGTGTCGCTCATCGTGCCTCTCCGTCCGTCGCCGCGCTGGCCTGCGCCACCGCGTCCTTCATCGCCGCCCAGCCGAGCAGCGCGCACTTGATCCGGGCCGGGTACCGGGCGACGCCGACGAACGCGACCGCGTCCTCCAGCGCCTCGTCCAGGTCGTCCCCGGCGAACTTCTCGGGCATGACGCCGCGCGAGTCCATGAGCTCGCGGAAGTCGTCCGACAGCGCGAGCGCCGCCTCGACGGGCCGGCCCGACACGGCCTGCGACATCACCGACGCCGAGGCCTGCGAGATCGAGCAGCCCTGGCCGGTCCAGGTGAGCTCGCCGATGACGGGGCCGGCGTCGCCGGCGTCCAGCCGCACGCGCAGCGTGACCTCGTCCCCGCACGTGGGGTTCACGTGGTGCACCTCGACGTCGTACGCGTCCTGCGCCCCGCGGTGCGCGGGGTGCTTGGCGTGGTCGAGGATGAGCTGCTGGTAGAGCTGTTCCATCGCGGTCATCGGGTGCCCTCCGTGTCGTCCAGTCCGAAGAACGCCCGGACCCCCGCGAGTGCTTCCCGGAACACCGCGATCTCCTCGTCGGTGGTGTAGACGGCGGCCGAGGCGCGCGCGGTCGCGGCGACCCCGAACCGGCGGTGCAGCGGCTGCGCGCAGTGGTGCCCGACCCGCACGGCCACGCCGGCGTCGTCCAGCACCTGGCCCACGTCGTGCGCGTGCACGCCGTCCACGACGAACGAGACCGTCGCGAGGCGGTCGACGTTCTCGGCCGGACCGAGCACGCGGACCCCGGGCACCGAGGCGACGGCGTCGAGCAGCAGCCCGGCGAGGTGCCGCTCGTGCGCGGCCACGGCACCCATGCCGAGCTCGGCCAGGTAGGTCGCGGCGGCGCCCATCCCGACGGCCTGGGACACCATCTGGGTCCCGGCCTCGAACCGGCGCGGCGGCGGGGCGTAGGTGGTGGCCTCCATCGTGACGACCTCGACCATCGACCCGCCCGTGGTGACGGGGGGCATCGCCTCGAGCAGCTCCCGCCGGCCGTACAGGGCGCCGACGCCCGTGGGCCCGAGCATCTTGTGCCCGGAGAACGCGGCGAAGTCCACGCCGAGCGCGGCCAGGTCCACCGGCAGGTGCGGCACGCTCTGGCACGCGTCCAGCACGGTGAGGGCACCGACCTCGCGCGCCCGCTCGACGAACGGGGCGACCGGCGTGACCGCGCCGGTGACGTTCGAGGCGTGCGTGAACGCCAGCACCTTCGTCCGGTCGGTGACCACGGTGCCGAGCTCGTCGACGCGGATGCGCCCGTCGTCGTCGACGCCCAGCCAGCGCAGGGTGGCGCCGGTGCGGGCGGCGAGCTCCTGCCACGGCACGAGGTTCGCGTGGTGCTCGGCCTCGGTCACGACGATCTCGTCCCCGGGCGCGAGCGCGAACCGGCGGGCGGCCGCTCCCCCGCGCCCGGCCGTCGCGTTCGACATCGCGTAGGCGACGAGGTTGAGGCCGGCCGTGGCGTTCGAGGTCCACACGAGCTCGTCGTCGGCGACGCCCACGAACGACGCCACCTGCGTGCGCGCCGTCTCGAACGCCTCGGTGGCCTCCTCGGCGAGCTGGTGCGCGCCGCGGTGCACGGCGGCGTTGCGCTGGGCGTAGAAGTCCTGCTCGGCGTCGAGGACGACCTCGGGCTTCTGGGACGTCGCCCCGGAGTCGAGGTAGACCAGCGGCCGCCCGCCGCGCACGGTCCGCTGCAGCAGCGGGAAGTCGGCCCGCACCGCGGCCAGCTCGGCGGCGCCCAGGGCGGGTCCGTCCTGCGGCGCGCGGTCCAGCGTGTCGGTCATCTCTCGTCCCTCGTGCTCGGGTGGTGGCGGGGTGCCCCGCCGGGGTGCCGCGGCCCGGGACGCCGCGCGGGCGTCCCGGGCCGGCGGTCTCAGGCCGTGGCGCCGGTCAGGAACCGGTCGTAGCCCTCGTTCTCCAGGCGCTCGGCGAGCTCCGGGCCGCCCTCCTCCGCCACGCGCCCGTCGACGAACACGTGCACGAAGTCCGGCGTGATGTAGCGCAGGATCCGGGTGTAGTGCGTGATGAGCAGCACGCCGACCTCGGTGGACTCCTTCACGCGGTTCACGCCCTCGGACACGATGCGCAACGCGTCGACGTCCAGGCCGGAGTCGGTCTCGTCCAGGATGGCGAACCGCGGCTTGAGGAGCTCCATCTGCAGGATCTCGTGCCGCTTCTTCTCGCCGCCCGAGAAGCCCTCGTTGACGGAGCGCTCGGCGAACGTCGCGTCCATGCGCAGGCGCTGCATGGCGCCGTCGACGTCCTTGATCCACGTGCGCAGCGCGGGGGCCTCGCCGTCGATCGCGGTCTTCGCGGTGCGCAGGAAGTTCGACACCGACACGCCCGGCACCTCGACCGGGTACTGCATCGCGAGGAACAGGCCGGCGCGGGCGCGCTCGTCGACGGACATCGCCAGGACGTCCTCGCCGTCGAGGGTGACGGTGCCGGAGGTGATCTGGTACTTCGGGTGGCCGGCCAGCGAGTACGCGAGCGTGGACTTGCCGGAGCCGTTCGGGCCCATGATGGCGTGGGTCTCGCCGCTGCGGACGGTCAGGTCGACGCCGCGCAGGATGGGCTTGGGGCCCTCCTTCGTCTCGACGCTGACGTGCAGGTCGCGGATCTCCAGGGTGGACATCGGGTTCTCCTCGTGAGGCTTCAGACAGCGCCGTCGACGTCGACGAGCACGCGCTCGCCGTCGACGGTCAGGGGGTAGACGGGGACGGGACGGACGGCCGGGGGGCCCAGCGGCTCGCCGGTGCGCAGGTCGAACCGCGACCCGTGCAGCCAGCACTCCACCGTGCAGCCCTCGACCTCGCCGTCGGACAGCGAGACCGCGCCGTGCGAGCAGATGTCGCTGATGGCGTGCAGCGCGCCGTCGGAGTCGCGGACGACCGCGACCTCGACGAGGCCCGACGGCCCGTCGAGCTCGACGCGCAGCGCGCCCTCGACGGGCACGTCCGAGGTCAGGCAGGCGAGCTGAGCGGTCATGCCTGCTCGTCCGCGCTGGTGACCGACGCGGGCTCGTTGAGGATCGCCCGCTCGCCGTCGGTCTCGGGCGTCACGTCCGAGGCCAGGTCGCCGCCGCCGACCGCCGGCGCGCCGGCGAACTCGGTCATCGACTGCGCGAGCTCGGCCTCGATCGCGGCGATGAGCCGCTCCTCGACCTCCGGCACGCCGATCTGGTGGATCAGCTCGGCGAAGAACCCGCGGACCACCAGGCGGCGGGCGTCGGTCTCCGGGATGCCGCGCGAGCGCAGGTAGAACAGCTGCTCGTCGTCGAACCGGCCGGTCGCCGACGCGTGGCCCGCGCCCTCGATGAGGCCGGTCTCGATCTCCAGGTTCGGCACGGAGTCCGCGCGCGCCCCGTCGGTGAGCACCAGGTTGCGGTTGAGCTCGTAGGTGTCGGTGCCCTCGGCCTCCGCGCGGATCAGCACGTCGCCGACCCACACGGTGTGCGCGCCCTCGCCCTGCAGCGCGCCCTTGTAGGTCACGCGCGACGTGCAGCTGGGGACGGCGTGGTCGACGAACAGCCGCTGCTCCTGGTGCTGGCCGGCGTCGGCGTAGTACACGCCGAGCATCTCGACCGAGCCGCCCTCGCCGGTGAACTCCGCGTCCGGCGTGACCCGCACGACGTCGCCGCCCAGGGTGACGACGATGTGCTTGACGGTCGCGTCCCGGCCGAGGCGCACGCGGTGCGCGGCGTTGTGCACCGAGCCCGCGTCCCAGTCCTGCACCGACACGACGGTCAGGTGCGCGCCGTCCTCCGCCACGACCTCCACGGTCTCGGTCAGCAGCGCCGACCCGACGTGGTCGATGACGACCGTGGCCTGCGACAGCGGCTTCGCGTGCACCAGCAGGTGCCCGGCGGTCGGCTCGAGCTGGCCCTCGACGCCCTCGACCCGCACGGAGGTGACCGTCGAGGCGACGGCCTCCTGCGGGACGGTGACGACGGTGGCGCGCGGGAACGACGCCCACGCCACGGCGGCGGCGCGGTCCCCCGGCTCGCCCGCCAGGCCCAGGCGGGCGTCGCCGCGGTCCACGATCTCGACCTCGACCTCGGGCGCGTTCACGACCGTGGTCAGGACGCCGTGGCCGGTCAGCACGCCGGACTCCGGCGCGAACAGCGGCGCGAGGCGGTCGACGGGCGAGAACCGCCACTCCTCCTCGCGGCCGGTCGGCACGGTGAAGTCCGCGACCTCGAACGAGGTCGGCCGGGCGGCGCGGGACGCCTCCGGCACCGGGGCGACGCCGTGGCTGTGCGCCCCGTCGGCGGTCGCCCGCGAGTGGTCGGTCGACAGACCCTTCTCAGTGGTGGTCGACATCAGCCGACGGCCCCTTCCATCTGCAGCTCGATCAGGCGGTTCAGCTCGAGGGCGTACTCCATGGGCAGCTCGCGCGCGATGGGCTCCACGAACCCGCGCACGATCATCGCCATGGCCTCCGTCTCCGGCATGCCGCGGGACATCAGGTAGAACAGCTGGTCCTCGCTCACGCGGGAGACCGTGGCCTCGTGCCCCATCGACACGTCGTCCTCGCGGACGTCGACGTACGGGTAGGTGTCCGAGCGCGAGATCTGGTCGACCAGCAGGGCGTCGCACAGCACGTTCGACGCGGAGTGCGACGCGCCCTCGAGCACCTGGACCAGGCCGCGGTAGGACGTGCGGCCGCCGCCGCGGGCCACGGACTTCGACACGATCGAGGACGACGTGTGCGGCGCGGCGTGCACCATCTTCGAGCCCGCGTCCTGGTGCTGGCCCTCGCCGGCGAACGCGATCGACAGCGTCTCGCCGCGGGCGTGCTCGCCCAGCAGGTAGATCGCCGGGTACTTCATGGTGACCTTGGAGCCGATGTTGCCGTCGACCCACTCCATCGTGGCGCCCTCGGCCGCGGTCGCCCGCTTGGTCACGAGGTTGTACACGTTGTTCGACCAGTTCTGGATCGTCGTGTACCGCACGCGGGCGTTCTTCTTCACGATGATCTCGACCACCGCGGAGTGCAGCGAGTCCGACTGGTAGATCGGCGCGGTGCAGCCCTCGACGTAGTGCACGTACGAGCCCTCGTCCGCGATGATCAGCGTCCGCTCGAACTGGCCCATGTTCTCGGTGTTGATCCGGAAGTAGGCCTGCAGCGGGATCTCCACGTGCACGCCCGGCGGCACGTAGACGAACGAGCCGCCCGACCACACGGCGGTGTTGAGCGACGCGAACTTGTTGTCGCCCGGGGGGATCACCGAGCCGAAGTACTGCTCGAACAGCTCGGGGTGCTCCCGCAGGCCGGTGTCGGTGTCGACGAAGATGACGCCCTGCGCCTCCAGGTCCTCGCGGATCTGGTGGTAGACGACCTCGGACTCGTACTGCGCGGCGACGCCGGCGACGAGGCGCTGCTTCTCGGCCTCCGGGATGCCCAGGCGGTCGTAGGTGTTCTTGATGTCCTCCGGGAGCTCCTCCCAGGACGTCGCCTGCTTCTCCGTGGAGCGCACGAAGTACTTGATGTTGTCGAAGTCGATGCCCGACAGGTCCGCGCCCCACCAGGGCATCGGCTTCTTGTCGAACAGGCGCAGCGCCTTCAGGCGGGTCTTCAGCATCCACTCGGGCTCGTTCTTGAGCGCCGAGATGTTGCGCACGACCTCCTCCGACAGGCCGCGCTGCGCCGTGGCGCCTGCGGTGTCGGTGTCGTGCCAGCCGTAGCCGTACGTCCCGATCGAGGCGATCGCCTCGTCCTGGGTCATCGGCTCGGCCGTGCGGCCGGGATCCGTGGTCGTCATCTCATCGTCCTTCCGTGTACCGCACGGGGGCGGGGGCTGCGGGTCGAGCGGGGGCGGGCGCCGCGGGTGGGGCCGCGCCCTCGTGGTCGTCCGCCGCGCGGGGGCGCCGGACCGGGGTGATCGGGATGTTCGTGGTGCAGACGTGGCCGCCCCCCGCGAGCGTCGCGAGGCGCTGCACGTGCACGCCGAGCATCCGGGAGAACGCGTGCGCCTCCGCCTCGCACAGCTCGGGGAACTCGCTGGCGACGTCCTGCACGGGGCAGTGCCCCTGGCAGAGCTGGATCGCGTAGCCGCCGGGGACCGGCCGGGCCGTCGCGGCGTAGCCGTCGTCGGCCAGCCCCTCGGCGAGGATCCGCGCGCGGCGCACGGGGTCGTCGCCGGCCTCCGCGAGCGCCACGGCGTGCCGGCGCTCCAGCTCGCTGACCCGCCGCTCCGCGAAGTGCCGGACGGCGTCGACGCCGCCGATCTCGGCGACGAACCGCAGGGCCTGGGACGCGAGCTCGGAGTACTGCTGCCCGAGCGCCGCCTGGCCCTCCGCGGTCACGACGTACCGCTTGGCGGGGCGGCCGCGGCGCGCCGGGCCGACGTGCGAGGCGCCGTCGTGCACGCCGATCTGCCCCTCGGCCTCGAGGACGGCGAGGTGCCGGCGCACGGCCGCGGCGGTGAGGTCGAGGTCCGCCGCCAGCTCGGCGGCGGAGACGGGGCCGTCGGCCGCGATGAGGTCGAGCACGCGCCGCCGGGTGCCGGCCTCCGGGTCCGCCTCCACCGGGCGCAGCCCGCCGGGCGCGCCCTCGGGGTCCTGCAGGCCCGTCGCGGGTCCGGCGCTGGTGCTCGGCGTCGTCGGGCTCATGCACACACCTCCGGTTCGCTGCTGCGCGGCTGACGGGGCGTGCTCCGCGCGACGCGGGCCGCGCGCGCCCCCGGGGCCCCTGAAGGCTCCCGATATCGGCAACATCCTTGTTGCCGAATTAAGTCCCCGCAAGCAAGGTTCGCCTCACACCCGTCCGCGCCACCTACACTCGCCGGGTGCCCGGCCAGACCTCCCCCCCGCCCGCCGTCGAGGTCCGCGGGCTCGTCAAGCGGTACGGCGGCCGCGCGGTCGTCGACGGCCTCGACCTGCAGGCCTCCGCCGGACGGGTGACCGCCGTGCTGGGGCCGAACGGCGCCGGCAAGACCACCACGGTCGAGTGCTGCGAGGGCCTGCGCACCCCCGACGGCGGGTCCGTGCGGGTGCTCGGGCTGGACCCGCGCGCCGACGCCCGCGCGCTGCGGCCCCGGGTCGGCGTCATGCTGCAGGACGCCGGGCTGCCTACCGGCGTGCCCGCGCTCGGCGTGCTGCGGCACGTCGCGGCCATGTACGCGCGCCCGCTCGACGTGGACGCGCTCGCCGAGCGGCTCGGCCTCGTGCCGTTCGCCCGCACCACCGTGCGCCGGCTGTCCGGCGGCCAGCGGCAGCGGCTCGCGCTCGCCACCGCCGTCGTCGGGCGGCCCGACGTCGTGTTCCTCGACGAGCCGTCCGCCGGGATGGACCCGCAGGCGCGCCGCGCCGTGTGGTCCCTCGTGCAGGAGCTGCGGTCCGAGGGCGTCGCCGTGCTGCTCACCACGCACCTCATGGACGAGGCCGAGGCGCTGGCCGACGAGGTCGCCGTCGTCGACCACGGCCGGGTCATCGCGCACGGCACCGTCCCCGGCCTGCTCGCCGGCGCGGACGGCTCCACGCTGGCGTTCCGCGCCGCCCCCGGGCTGCCGGTCGCCGAGCTCGGCCGGGCCCTGACGCCCGCCGGCGCCGCCGTCGCCACGGCCGTGCGGGAGACCGGGCCGGGCTCCTACGTCGTCGACTCCCCCGCCGACCCCGCGCTCGTCGCGGCGCTCGCCACCTGGTGCGCGGACCGCGACGTGCTGCTCGCGCGCGTCGACGTCGGCCGCCGCACCCTCGAGGACGTGTTCCTCGACCTCACCGGACGGAACCTGCGATGACCGCCACCACGCCGGCGCCGGACCGCGCCGCACCCGCCGCGCGCCGGGTGCTCGCGCAGGCGCGGTTCGAGACCCTGGCCGTCCTGCGCAACGGCGAGCAGCTGCTCGTCACCCTCGTCATCCCCGTGGTCGCGCTGGTCGCGCTCGGGGTCGGGTCGTTCGTCGAGGTCGACACCGGCGGCGCCGCGCGCCTCGACGTCGTCACCCCGGGGATCCTCGGGCTGGCCGCCATGGCCGGGTCGCTCACCTCGCAGGCCATCGCCACCGCGTTCGACCGCCGCAACGGCGTGCTGCGGCTGCTCGCCACGACGCCGCTCGGCCCCGGCGGGCTGCTCGCCGGGAAGGTCCTCGCCGTGCTGGCGGTCGCCGCCCTGCAGACCGTGGTCGTCGCCGCCGTCGCCCTCGTGCTCGGCTGGCGGCCCGACCCCGCCGGGGTCGCGCCCGCGCTGCTCGCGCTGCTGCTCGGCGTCGCCGCGTTCACCGCGCTCGCCCTGCTGATCGCCGGGACGCTGCGCGCCGAGGCCGTGCTGGCGGTCGCGAACCTGCTGCTCGTGCTGCTCGCCGTCGTGGGCGGGGTCGTGCTGCCCGTCGCGGAGCTGCCCGGCTGGTGGGCGGCCGTGGCGCCGTGGCTGCCGCCGGGCGCCCTCGGCGAGGCGCTGCGCGGGGCGCTGCTCGACGGGGCGTTCCCCGCCGGGCACCTCGCGGTGCTGGCCGGGTGGGCGGTGCTGCTCGGCGCCGCGGTCCGGCGCTGGTTCCGCTGGCACTGACGCCGCGGGCCGCCGACCCTGCCGTCACCCGCCATCCCCCGCCGTCCCCCGGCGACGCCGGCCCCGCGGGCCCGGCACGGCCGCCGGCGTGAGGAACGACTCGTGCCGACGCCGCCCGGCGGCCCCGCGCGGGACCGTACCCTGGACGACGTGAGCCGCTCCGACGTCGCCGCCGCCCCCGTGTCCGAGCCCGCCCCCGGGCGCTCCGGGTTCGCGGACCTGCGGGCACGGGCCACCTACCCCGTGCTCGTGGCGAACCTCGTCGGGCAGATCGGCATCGTCGTCACCGGCGGCGCCGTCCGCCTCACCGGCTCCGGCCTCGGCTGCTCCACGTGGCCGCAGTGCGAGCCGGGCCAGTTCGCCCCGGTGTTCCACGAGGCCGCCACCTACCACCGGTTCGTCGAGTTCGGGAACCGCACCCTCACCGGGGTGCTCGGCGTGCTGGCGGTGCTCGTCATCCTCGTCGTGTGGACCGACCGGCGCCGGTCGCCCGCCTACCGCTGGCTGGGGTTCGCGCCGCTGGTCGGGGTCGCGGCGCAGGCGGTCATCGGCGGCGTCATCGTGCTGCTGCACCTCAACCCCGCGTGGGTCAGCCTGCACTTCCTGGTCTCGATGCTGCTCGTGGTGACCTCGACGCTGCTGGTGCACCGCAGCCGCGAGGGGGACGGCGCGCCCACCCCCGTGGTCGGCACGGCCGCGCGCCGGCTGGCGCCCGTCCTCGCGGTGCTGACCGCGGTCGTCCTCGTGCTCGGCGCGATCACCACCGGCGCGGGGCCGCACTCCGGCGACGAGGAGGTCGGCTACCGGTTCGCGGTGGACCCGTACCTCATGGCCCGGGTGCACGCCGCCTCGGTGTGGCTGTTCGTCGCCGTGCTCGCCGCGCTGCTGTGGCTCAACCGGCGCGGCCCGCAGGTGCTGCGCCGCCGCGGCGCCGTGATGGTCGGCCTCGTCGCGCTGCAGGGCGTCATCGGGTACGTCCAGGTCGCCACCGACCTGCCCGTCGTGCTCGTGCTGCTGCACATGCTCGGCGCCGCCCTGCTCGCCGCGGGCACCGCGCGCTACCTGCTGACGTTCCGCACGCGCGCCTGACCCGGGCCGCTCACCACCCCCACGACGAGTCGGGGTGCATCTCGGCGCACGCGGTCGCGCCGTCCGGCAGCATCTCGAAGTGCCACAGCTCGTTGGCGTAGGTCCGGCACAGCCCGTGCTCCAGGCCGTGCTGCTCCAGCCACAGCGCGCCGTCCGTGGGACCCACGTCCACCGCCAGCCCCTGCACGTGGGCCGACCGCTCCGGCGGCAGCACCCAGCGGTACGCCTCGGGCGTCCCGTACCGCTCGACGGCCTGGTCGACGAGCCGCTGCTGCTCCTCCGCGGTGCGCCAGCCGGACGTGAGGGTCAGCTCGACCCCGTCCGCGGCCGCCGCCGCGCTCGCCTCCGCGAACCGGCGCTCGAGCTCCGGGTCGAGGGCCGTGGGAGCGCCGATGCCCGGCCCCACCTCCTGCGGGGCCGCGCCGCCCGCGCCCGCGCCGGCCGTCCCGCGGTCGACCCCGAGCACGGCCCAGGCGCCGGCCGCCAGCAGGAGCAGCAGCACCAGCAGCCCCGAGC
>JAEWGQ010000334.1 GCA_023388235.1 Actinomycetes bacterium
GGCCGGGGCGGGTGGCCGCGCCGGTGCCGTCCGGTCCGGCCCGCTGCGCGCCGACGGCACGCTCGACCCGGCGCTGCTGTGCCCCGTGCCGTTCGCGGCGGGTGCCCGGCTGCGGTGCGACGCCGTCGACGCGCTGGTGGCGCTCGACGCCGAGTTCCTGGCGGAGCACGGCACGCACCTGCCCGTCGGCGACACCTACCGGACGTTCGCCGCGCAGGTCGCGGTCAAGGCGGCGAAGGGCGGGCTCGCGGCGGCACCCGGCCGTTCGCACCACGGGTGGGGCGTGGCGGTGGACTTCCGCGGCTTCGGCGGGGTCGGGGAGTTCGACTCGCCGCTCTACGCCTGGATGCGGGAGCACGCGCCGGCGCACGGGTGGGTGCACCCGGCCGCGATGGGTCCCGGCGGCTCCGGGCCGCTGGAGCCCTGGCACTGGGAGTACGCCGGCGCACCGTCCGCCGTCACCGTGCCGGACCTCGCCCGGACCGCCCGCCCCGACGCCGGAGGCACCGCGGCCCCCTGACGCCGGGGCGCGCCCGGTGGGGGTGCGCCCGGCGTCAGCGCGCCGGGCGCTCCCCGCCCGACCCGCTCGACCCGCTCGACCCGTTCTGCCCGTCGGCCGCGGCCCGCGCGCGCGACTCGCGCAGCTCGCGCCCCCGGCGCACGTCCTCCTCGGCCTTCTTGCGCCGCTTGTCGCTCGCGCGGGTGTCGCGCGGCGGCAGCTGGATGGTCCGCTCCGCCTCGATGCCGCCCTGCAGCTCGCGGCCGCGCTCGACCTCGGCGTCGAGCTCCGCGCCGAACAGCAGGGCGAGGTTCGACAGCCACAGCCACAGCAGCAGGATGATGATCCCGGCGAGCGAGCCGTAGGTGCTCTCGTACTTGCCGAAGTTCGCGACGTAGAACGCGAACCCGGCCGACGCGACCAGCCACACCACCACCGCCACCGCGGCCCCGGGGCTGATCCACCGGAACTTCGGCTGCCGGACGTTCGGCGTGAAGTAGTAGAGGATCGCCACCGCGAGCACGACGAGCAGCAGCACGACCGGCCACTTGGCGATGTTCCACACGGTCACGGCCGTGTCGCTCAGCCCCAGCGCGGACCCGACCGAGCGGGCCAGGTCGCCCGACGCGACCAGCGCGACGACCACGGCCACGGCGAACAGCACCAGCACGACCGTGACGACCAGCAGCAGGGGCCGGAGCTTCCAGATCGGCCGGCCCTCGTCGATCTCGTACACGCGGTTCATGCCGCGGCTGAAGGCGGCGACGTACCCGGAGGCCGACCACAGGGCCAGGACCAGCGACAGCACGAACGCAAGGCCGGCCCCCGAGCTGGACTGGATGCCCTCGAGGATCGGCTTCAGGGTGTCGGCGGCGCCCTCCGGCCCGGCGTCCCGCACCGTCGTCAGCACGCGCTCCACCAGCGCCTCGCCGTCCCCGACGATGCCGAGCACCGACACCACCGCCAGCAGGGCGGGCGCCAGGGCGAGCACGGCGTAGTAGGTGAGCGCCGCGGCGAGGTCGGTGCACTGGTCGTGCTGGAACTCCCGCACCGTCGTGCGCAGCACGTACTTCCAGGACCTCGGCGTCAGGTCGTCGGGGGAGTCCGGCTTGCGCGGGTCGTCGGGGGCGGGCGCGTCCGCCCGCTCCCTGCTGCTCTCGTGCTCGGCCACGGTGTCCTCCTGCGCGGTGGGCCCGCAGGGACGCGGACCGGGTCGCCGGGCGCTCGTCCTGGCCCGGCTGCTCCCGGCCAGCGTCACCCCGACGGCGCGACCTCGCCACAGCAGGGGCCCGGGTCAGGGCAGCACGCGCAGCCCGTCCACCGCGTTCAGGCGGTACCCGACGCCCCGCACGGTGGTGATGAGGCCGGACACGCCGGACTTCGCGCGCACGCGCCGCACGTGCACGTCCACCGTCCGGGTGCCCTCGGCCAGGTCCTGGCCGCGCCACGCGCCGGCGTACAGCTCGTCGCGGGTGACGACGCGGCCCGCGGACCGCGCGAGGTGCGCGACGAGGTCGAACTCCTGGCGGGTGAGGTCCACCGGCCGGTCGTCGACGACGAGGCGGCGTCCGGGCAGGTCGACCAGCACGGACGGGCCGACGGGCAGGGCGGCGAGCAGGGCCTCGAACCGGCGCAGGTCCGGCGCGGCGGGCGGGCGCTCCGCGGTGCGGGTGCGGGTGTGCGGGGCGGGGGTCAGGACGGTCACGACGGGCTCCTCGGGCGGTCCGCCGGGCGCGCGGCGCGGCGGGGCGGGACGCCGGGGTCCCGCGGGTGGCTGACGGCTGGGGTGGCGGTCAGGCCCGACAGAGCGGACGCGCGCAGGCGGGCCGCACGGTGCGGCACGGCGGGAGCGCGACGGTCATGGCGGCGAGTCTGGCACGCGCCGGGCGGCCGAGGGCAGGGGGACCGGCCGGCGTCTCACGTCGCGGACGACCGTGTCGCCGGTGCCGCCGTGCCTGCGGCCGGCCTGCCGTCGGCCGACGGTCAGCCGACGGTCAGCCGGCGGGCGGCGCGGTGGGGTCGGCGGTCGCGTCCGTGCCCGGCTCGGCGTCCGGCTCCGGCTCGGGCAGGACCTGCGGCCAGGGCAGCGGGTCGTGCACGGTCGCGGTGGCGTCGGTGCCGATCTCGATGAGCTGCCAGTCCACGATCCGGCGGGTGTCCGGGTCCCACCGCAGCAGCGTCATCTCCGCGGTGCCCTTGAGCGGGCCGATGCGCGGCTCGTTCTCCTGCGCGCCGGCGGTCGAGGACGAGATGTACCGGATGCCCTGGCCGACCTGCTCGGGGTCGGTCCGCGTGTGCATGTGCCCGGACAGCAGCGCCGGTACGCACCCGTCGGCCAGCAGGGCGGGGGCGACGCGCGGGTTGTGGAACAGCACCAGGTCCACGCCGTCGTCGTCCGCGCACGCGACCTCGGACAGCCGCGCGCCGACGTCGGCGTAGGACTCGTCCTGCGTCTGCGTGACGATCAGGCGGGTGGCCTTGGGGTCGCGGTCGCCCAGCAGCCGCAGGCCGTGCAGGTCGATCACGCCGCCGTCGAGCACGGTCGCCCCGGCGCGGGCGTACTGCGCGGTCGTCTCGGCGGAGTCGTGGTTCCCCGGCGCCGTGACCAGGTCCACGCCGTCCGGGATCGCGCGGGCGAACGTGCTGACGCAGTACTGCTCGACGGACGTGCCGTTCATGGTGGTGTCGCCCGCGTCGAGCACGGCGCTGGCGCCGGACAGCTCGGTCATCGTCCGGACGACCGGGGCCATGCCGACGTTGCAGTGCAGGTCGGAGATCAGCAGGAACGTGATCGGCTCGGCGTCCGGCGTCGGCGTCGGGCCGGGCGTGCCCGTGGGACCGGGCGTGGCGCCGGGCTCCGCCGCCGCAGCGTCCGCACCGTCCGCACCGTCCACGTCGCCCGGGTCGCCGCCGTCCGTGCCGTCGGCGCCGTCCGTGCCGTCCTCCGCGGCCGCCGCCCGCGCCGCCGCGGCCTGGACCGCCTCCCGCCGCTGCTCCCAGCCGTCCCAGGCGGCGACCAGCGCGTCGTCGGCCTGCCGGTAGAAGTCCTCGTTCTCCTGGTACGCGCGGATGACGAGGCCGCCGTACGTGTCGACGATCCCGCCCAGGCGGCCGGTGATGCGCGCGCCCTCGAGCGGCGTGCCGTCGAACACCGCCGAGGCGGGCTGCGCCTGCACGCGCTCGCGGGCGCGGTCCTCCTCGCTGGCCGTGACGAGCGTCCCGACGAGCACGACGACCACCCCGCCGGCGACGATCTCGCGGGTGTGCGGCGCGAGCCGCGCGGTGAGCTCGGCCCGGCGTGCGGCGCCGAGCAGCGCCCGCCCGGCGAACCAGACGGCCACCAGCACGGCGAGCGCGGCGAGGCTGCGCCACGCGGCGTCCACGGCGAGCGCCCGCGCGGCGTCGGCGACGGTCGCCTGCGGCCCGGTGAAGAACTGCAGGTAGGAGTTCAGGTCGCCGGTCAGGGCCTGGAGGGTGTCGATGCCGTGCAGCGCGTCGACGTCGACGGGGATCTCCTCGACCGTCACGCGGGCGCCGAGCCCCAGCGGCAGCGGCGAGTCGATCTGCAGCGTGCCGAGCGGGCCGAGGTCGATCGTCACGGTCGAGTCCGTCGTCACGTCGTACCGCGCCTCGTGCGGGCCGAGGCTCAGCTCGGCCGAGGCGGTCGTGACGCCGAAGCCGACGGCGACGACCACGGCGGCGAGCGCGAGCAGGACGCGCGGCAGCCACCGGCGCGGCCGGGCCGGGCGCGACCGGGCCGGGGAGGCGGTGTCGGGAGCGGACATCCCCTCGAGCGTAGACGCGGCCCCGGGCCCCCGTCGCGGCCGGCGGTCCTCGTGCGGGCGCACCGGGCCTGTGCTAGCCAGGAGGGGTGACCGCCACCCCGAGCCCCGACGCGCCGGCCCCGCCGCAGCACGCCGAGAGCACGGTCACGGTCGTCATCGCGTTCGCCGCCAACGCGCTGATCGCCGTCGCCAAGACGGTCGCGGCGGTGCTCACCGGCGCCGCGTCGATGCTGGCGGAGGCCGCGCACTCCTGGGCCGACACGGGCAACGAGATCTTCCTGCTGGTGGCGCAGCGGCGCTCCGCCCGCCCGCCGGACCGGGAGCACCCGCTCGGCTACGGCCGCGAGGTGTACGTGTGGTCGCTGTTCGCGGCGATCGGCCTGTTCGCCGTCGGTGCCGGCGTGTCCGTCACGCACGGCGTCCAGGAGCTGCTGGACCCGGAGCCCGCGTCGTCGTTCACCGTGGCGTACGTGGTGCTCGGCGTGTCGTTCCTGCTCGAGGGCACCTCGTTCCTGCAGGCGTGGCGGCAGGCCCGCCGGGCCGCGGCGCGGCGGGACCAGGACCTGTGGGAGCACGTGCTCGCGACGTCGGACCCGACGGTGCGCGCGGTGTTCTTCGAGGACGCGGCGGCGCTCGTGGGCATCGTGATCGCCGCCGGCGGCATCGCCGCGCACCAGGTCACCGGGTCACCCGTGCCCGACGCGGTCGGCTCGATCCTCGTCGGCGTCCTGCTGGGCGTGGTCGCGGTGCTGCTCATCGACCGCAACCGCCGGTTCCTGGTGGGGGAGACCGCCGACCCCGCGCTGCAGCGGGCCGCCGTCCGGGCGCTGCTGGCGATGCCGGAGATCGCGCGGGTCACCCAGCTGCGGCTCGAGGTCGTGGGGGCCCGGCAGCTCCTGGTCACCGGCGCCGTCGACCTGACCGGCGACCTCGCCGAGCACGACGCCGCCCGCGTCCTGGCCTCCGTGGAGCGGCAGGTCACCGCCGTTCCCGGCGTCGTCGGCGCCGTCCTGTCCCTGTCCGAGCCCGGCGAGCCCGACCTGGTCGCCGACAGCCCCTGAGGAGCCGCATGCGTGTCGTCAGCCCCCGCACCCCCGTCGACCTCGACCCCGTCCGCAGCGTCGCCGTCGCCGGGCGGGTGCTCGGCCCGCTCGTCGCCCAGGGCGCGATCGTCCGGCGGCCGCGGGTCACGGCGTGGGCGGAGCGCCGGCAGACCGACCGGTCCGCGCAGGCGCTGCTGGACGACCTGCGGCGCCGGCACGACGGCGCGCCGGTCGTGCTGCGGCTGGGGCCGCGGCGGGTCGTGCTGCCGCTGCACGCGGACGACGTGGGCGCCCTGCTCGCCGGGTCGCCCGACCCGTTCACGCCGGCGTCGGTCGAGAAGCGCGCGGCCCTGCGGCACTTCGAGCCCGACGCCGTCCTCATCTCCCCGAGCGGCCGGCGCCCGCCGCGCCGCGCGCTCAACGAGCAGGCCCTCGACACCGCCGAGCCGGTGCACCGGGACGCCGAGCCGCTGCTCGCCGCCGTGGACCGGGAGGCCGACCTGCTGGCCGCCGCGGTCCGCCGCGACGGGGTGCTGGACTGGGACGCGTTCGCGCCCGCGTTCTGGCGGGTGGTCCGCTCCGTGGTGCTCGGGGCGGGCGCCCGGGACGACGAGCGCGTCACCGACCTCATGTGGACCCTGCGCCAGGACGCGAACTGGGCGTACCTGCGCCCGCGGCGCCCGGGCCTGCGCCACGAGCTGGCCGGCCTGCTGCACGAGTACGTCGAGCGCGCCGAGCCCGGCTCCCTCGTCGCGCACGCGGCGGCCGCGGGCGGGCGGACCGGCGTGGACCCGGCGGGGCAGGTGCCGCAGTGGCTGTTCGCGTTCGACGCCGCCGGCGCCGCGGTGGTGCGGGCGCTCGCGGTGGCGGCGTCCCGGCCCGCCGTGCGCGAGCGGCTGCGGGCGGAGGCCGCCTCCGGTGCGGCCATGCAGCCGTACGCGCGGGGGAGCGTGCTCGAGTCGGTGCGCCTGTGGCCGACCACGCTGGTGGTGCTGCGGGACTCGACCGCGCCGACCACCTGGGGCGGGCGGGACCTGCCCGCCGGCACGGGGTTCGCCGTGGTGAGCGCGTTCTTCCACCGGGACCCGCAGCGGCTGGACATCGCGCACGCGTTCGCGCCGGAGGCCTGGCTGGACGGCCGCGCGGACGCGGACTGGGGCCTGCTGCCGTTCAGCGGCGGCCCGGTGTCGTGCCCCGGGCGCAACGTCGTGCTGCTCGTCGCGGGCCGGCTGCTGGCCCGGCTGGCGACCCTCGACCTGCGGTTCGCGCGCGCCCGCTACCTCGCGCGCGAGCCCCTGCCCGCGACCTTCGACCACTACGGGGCCCGCTTCACCACCGCGTGAGCGCCGGTCCGCGAGACGCGGGTGTCCGAAATGAGGACGAAACCTGTCGCTCGACAGGCGTAGGGTGTCGCCGAGGGTGCGTCGCCCCGCCGGGCTGGTCCCGCGGGCCGTCCGCAGCCGTGCCGGCTCGCCGATCGACGTGGCGCGGCACGCACGCGCCGGCGCCCCTCCGCGGCGCCCGGCGATCCCGGGCCCGCGCCCGAAGAAGCACTGCACAGCCCAGGAGGGCCCTCGATGAACATGTCCATCGCCCGTGCCGGTCGACCGACCACGCGCACCCTCGGCGTGGCCGCCGCCGCCCTCGCGACGGTCGCCCTGCTCGCCGCCTGCTCGGGCGCGTCCGACGACGCCGACGCGAGCGCGCCGGCGACCGAGTCCGCCGCGAGCGCCGGGCCCTCCGGCGAGGTCCGCGTCATCGACCAGACCAACCTGCTGCTCGCGACCGCGCAGGAGACCCTGGAGGCCCGCGGCCTCGAGGTCGAGGTCGAGGACGCCACCGGCCAGGACCGGCCCGTGGACGACCCGACGGCCTGGGTCGTCGTGACCCAGGACCCGGTCGACGGGACGGTCGAGGCCGGCAGCACCGTGACCCTCACGGTGCGCATGACGACCGACCCCGCGTCCTGATCGCGGAATAACCGCTGGACCGCCGGCGCTGTACCGGGCGAGACTCAGGGCTCCCGGTCCGCGCGGTGGTGGCAGCATCCCGCCGCGGGAGGACCGGCCCGGACGCGGAGCACGCTCCCCTCGTGAGGGGTGGACGGACGCGGGACGGGTGGCTCGTCACCGACGGTCCTCAACGAGGCCGGGACGGTTCAGGTCGCGCGGGAGAAGGACAAGCGGGCGCGACGGACGGTGGCGTACGGATGCTGCCACCTGGCGCAGGCGGCCCCCGGGGGAACGTTCCCCCGGGGGCCGTCGTGCTTCACACGTACGGGGCGGCCAGGCGCCGCAGCTGCGCGGCGTACCCGCCGCCGAACAGCACGGCGTGCATGCCCACCGGGTAGACCTGGTGCAGCGCCACCCGGTGCTGCCAGCCGCGCCGCAGCGGGTGCACCTCCTGGTACGCCGCCAGCACCTCGTCCAGGTGCGGGAACCCGAACAGCGCCAGCATCGCCAGGTCGGTCTCCCGGTGCCCGCCGTGCGCGGCCGGGTCGATCAGCGTGGCGCCCGCCGGCGACCACAGCACGTTGCCGGACCACAGGTCGCCGTGCAGCCGGGCGGGCGGGTCGTCGTCGTCCAGGTCGCCGCGGCGCAGCACCGCGGCGAGCAGGCGCAGCAGCGCGAGGTCGTCCGCGCCCAGCGCGTGCCGGCGCTCCGCCGCCCGGGCCAGCGGCTCGATGCGGCAGTCCGCGAGGAACGCCCCCCAGCGGTCGTGCGCGCCGGCCGGCATCGGCAGCGGCTGGTCCAGCGGCCCGAAGAACCCGTCGCCCGGCCACCCGTCCGGCGGGGACCCGAAGGCGGGCGCGCCCGCGTCGTGCGTCACGGCGAGCCGCGCCCCGAGCTCGCGGGCTGCGCGGCGGGTGGGCGCCACCTCGGGCAGCCGCTCGAGGTCCAGGTGGTCCGGCCCCACGCCGAGCACCGTCACGACGGGCGCCCCGCCGCGCACGGCCAGCCACCGCAGCCCGGCTGCCCCGCACGCGAAGAACCCCGCGGGCGCCCCCGCGCGCTGCTTGCGGTACGTGTCCACGCGCGTCCCCCTCGCCTAGCCTGTCGCCCGTGACCCCCGAGTCTGGACCGGCCGGTCCCCGCGGCGCAGCACGCGGTGGCGCGG
>JAEWGQ010000354.1 GCA_023388235.1 Actinomycetes bacterium
CCTGCCTGGCGGAGCAGGCGCGCCGCGACGGTGAGCGTCCAGCCGGAGTCCGTGCGGTCGTCGACCAGCAGCACGGCCCGTCCCGGCAGCCCCGCGGCGGTCGCCGGCGGCAGGTCCAGGTCGAGCCGTCGCGCGACGGACGCGAGGCGGTGCGCCGAGTTCACGTCGTGCCGCCCGGGCGGGACGTCCGGCCGCGGGGCGACGGCACCCACCAGCGGCACGCCCAGGTGCCGCGCGACGCCCTCCGCGAGGTGCTGGACGAGTGCGGGCCGCGACGCCGACCGCACCACCACGACGCCCTCGGGCCGCTGCTCCGGCTGCCAGGCGTCGAGCGTCGCGAGCACGGGGTCGCGCAGCGCGACGGGCAGGCCGGCGTCGGGATCCGGGTCCCCGCCGAACAGGTCGCGCAGCAGCCCGCCCCAGCCGACGGAGTCGAGGCGGGCGACCGCGCGCCCCGCCTCGGCGCGCTCGTCCTCCGCGATCCGGCCGCGCAGGTCCAGTCCCAGGGTCGCCATCCCGGACGGCCACTGGCGCCGGGGCTCGACCGCCACGCCCGCGGTGGTCAGCAGCGCCTGGGCGCCTGCGACGTGCTCGGCGTCCGGCGCGGCACCGACCGACCGGCCCGTGCACCGGTCGCACCGGCCGCAGCGCCACGCGGCACCCTCCGGGCCGGCGAGCTCGGGGTCGTCGAGCGCACGCCGCAGGTGCGCCATCCGGCAGCCCTCGGTGGTCACGTAGTCGACCATCGACTGCTGCTCGGCCCGCCGGGTGGCGGTCACGCGGTCGTACCGCTCGGCGTCGTACGACCAGGGCTCGCCCGTGGCGGTCCACCCGCCCGCGACCCGGCGGACCGCGCCGTCCACGTCGAGCACCTTGAGCATCTGCTCGAGCCGCGACCGGCGCAGCGAGACGTGGGTCTCCAGCGCGGCGGTGGACAGGGTGCCCCCGTCCGCCAGCGCGCGCAGCGCGGCACGCACGTCCGGCTCCGGCGGGAACGCGGTGGACGCGAACCACTCCCAGATCGCGCGGTCCTCGCGCCCGGGCAGCAGCACCGCCGTGGCCCGCCCGCCCGCGGCCTCGGCGGCGCGCCCGGCGCGTCCGACCTGCTGGTAGTACGCGATGGGCGAGGACGGGGCGCCCACGTGCACGACGAAGCCGAGGTCGGGCTTGTCGAAGCCCATGCCCAGGGCGGACGTCGCCACCAGCGCCTTGACGCGGTTGCCGAGCAGGTCCGCCTCGGCGACCTCCCGCTCGGCCGGGTCGGTCTGGCCGGTGTAGGTGCGCACGTCGAGCCCCGCGCCGCGCAGGTGCTCGGTGACCTGGTGGGCCGCCGCGATCGTCAGGCAGTACACGATGCCGGACCCCTCGAAGGCGGGCAGGTTCTGCGCGAGCCACGCCAGCTGCGCCGCCGTGTCGGGCAGCCGGACGACGGCGAGGTCGAGGCTGGACCGGTCGAGCGGGCCGCGCAGCACCAGCACGTCGTCGCGCGCCGCGGTGCCGAGCTGCTCGGCGACGTCGGCGGTGACCCGGGCGTTCGCCGTGGCGGTGGTCGCCAGCACCGGGATGCCGTCGGGCAGCTCGGACAGCAGCGTGCGGATCCGGCGGTAGTCCGGGCGGAAGTCGTGCCCCCAGTCGGAGATGCAGTGCGCCTCGTCGATCACGACCAGGCCGGCGTCGGCCGCGAGCCGGGGGAGCACCTCGTCCCGGAAGGCGGGGTGCGTGAGCCGCTCCGGCGACACGAGCAGGACGTCGACCTCGCCCGCGGCGATGCGGGCGTGCACCTCGTCCCACTCGGTGACGTTCGCGGAGTTGAGCGTCGCGGCGCGGACGCCGGCGCGCTGGGCGGCGGCCACCTGGTTGCGCATGAGGGCGAGCAGCGGGGACACCAGCACGGTCGGCCCCGCACCCCGGGCGCGCAGCAGCGCGGTGGCGACGAAGTACACGGCGGACTTGCCCCACCCGGTGCGCTGCACCACCAGCGCCCGCCGGTGCCCGGTGACGAGCGCGTCGATCGCGCGCCACTGGTCGTCGCGCAGCCGCGCGTCGTCCCGCCCGACCAGGCGGCGCAGCACCGCCTCGGCCTCGTCGCGCAGCTCGGTCCCGGTCCCGCTCGCGGTCTGGTTCGTCGTCATCGCCCTCGACCCTAGACGCCGCCGCCGACACCGCGACCGTCGTCCACAGGCCCGCGAGACGGCTGGCGGTCCGCCGGGCGGGCGCGGATACGATCGGCCCCGTGACACCCCAGGACCCCACCGCGACACCGCCCGGCGAGCGCACGGGCGTGCTGCCGCTGCGCCCGGAGCTGGCGGGGACCGCCCCGTACGGCGCGCCCCAGCTCGCGGTGCCGCACCTGCTGAACGTCAACGAGAACCCGTACCCGCCGTCGCCGCAGGTCGTGGCGGACATCGCCGCGGCGGTCGCCCGCGCGGCGGCCGGGCTCAACCGGTACCCGGACCGCGAGTTCCTCGACCTGCGCGCCGACCTGGCGGACTACCTCGCGGTGGAGTCGGGCGTCCGGGTCGCGCCCGAGCAGGTCTGGGCGGCGAACGGCTCCAACGAGGTCATGCTGCACCTGCTGCAGGCGTTCGGCGGCCCCGGCCGCACCGCGGTGTCGTTCGCGCCGACGTACTCCATGTACCCCGAGTACGCACGTGACACCCACACCCGCTGGGTCGCGGGCCGGCGCACCGAGGACTTCCGCGTCGACCCGGACGACGCGCGGGCGCTCATCGCGCGCGAGGCGCCGTCGGTCGTGCTGCTCACCAGCCCCAACAACCCGACCGGCACCGCGCTCGACCTCGCGACCGTGCGCGCCGTCCTGGACGCCGCGGCCCGGGTCCCCGGCGGTTGCGTCGTCGTCGTGGACGAGGCGTACGCGGAGTTCCGCCGCGCCGGGGTCGACTCCGCCCTCACGCTGCTCGCGGACCACCCGCACCTCGCCGTGAGCCGGACGATGTCGAAGGCGTTCGGCCTCGCCGGCGCGCGCGTGGGCTACCTCGCGGCGTCCCGGGAGCTCGTGGACGCCCTGCGCGTCGTGCGCCTGCCGTACCACCTGTCCGCGGTGACGCAGGCGGTGGCCCGCGCGGCCCTCGCGCACCGGGGCGAGCTCATGGCGCAGGTCGGCTCCCTGCGCGACGAGCGCGACGCCCTCGTGGCGTGGCTGCGGGAGCAGGGGCTGACGGTCGCGGAGTCCGACGCGAACTTCGTGCTGTTCGGGCTGTTCGAGGACCGGCACGCCGTCTGGCAGGGGCTGCTGGACCGCGGCGTGCTGATCCGCGAGGTCGGTCCGGAAGGATGGCTGCGGGTGTCGGTCGGCACCCCGCAGGAGACCGCGGCGTTCCGCGCCGCGCTTCAGGAGGTGGTGGGGCTGTGAGCAGCACGACCGGCGCGCGCCGCGCGCGGATCGAGCGCACGACGAGCGAGTCCAGCGTGGTCGTCGAGGTGGACCTCGATGGCACCGGGCGCACGGACGTCAGCACGACCGTGCCGTTCTACGACCACATGCTCACCGCCCTGGGCAAGCACTCCCTGATCGACCTCACGGTGCGCGCCACCGGGGACACCGAGATCGACGCGCACCACACCGTGGAGGACGTCGCGATCTGCCTGGGCGAGGCGCTGCGGCAGGCGCTCGGCGACAAGCGTGGCATCGCGCGGTTCGGCGACGCGACGGTCCCGCTGGACGAGGCGCTCGCGCAGGCCGTCGTCGACGTGTCCGGCCGGCCGTACCTCGTGCACACCGGCGAGCCCGCGGGGCAGGAGTACCACCTGATCGGCGGGCACTTCACCGGCTCGCTGACCCGGCACGTGCTGGAGTCCATCGCCCACCACGCGGCGTTCGGGATGCACGTGCGCGTGCTCGCCGGGCGCGACCCGCACCACATCGTCGAGGCCCAGTTCAAGGCGCTCGCCCGGGCGCTGCGCGCGGCGGTCGCCCTGGACCCGCGGGTCGAGGGCATCCCGAGCACGAAGGGCGCGCTGTGACCGGCACCCCGGACGACGACGACCTGGGCATCGAGATCCCGGACGACCTGTCCGGCCTCGACGCGGCGGCGCCCGCGCCCGGCGAGCCTGCCGAGCCGGTCGTCGCCGTCGTCGTGACCCAGGTCGCCGGCGCCCGGCCGCTGGCGGCGGCGTGCGCGCTCGCGGGCGTCGCGGTGGACGCGGTGCCGTCCCCGGTCGGCGCCCTCGCCGTCCTGCGCGACACCGCCGACCCGCAGCAGGCCGCCGCGGCGGCCGGCGCGATCTCGCGGATGCTGCGCACCTCCCCGGTCGTGCTGCTCGACCGGCGCGCCGGGCGGATCGCGGCGAGCCGGTGGGCCGGCGGGGAGCGCGAGGACGACCTGCCGCCCGGGCTCGTGCTGTCCGGCGCCCCGGAGGTGCTGGAGGACGTCCTGGTCGGCGGCCGGCCGGTCGCCGAGATCGAGGGCGTCGAGACCAGCGTCGGCATGTCCCGCTGGGCGGCCGTGCGCGCGCTCGGCAGCGGGCGGCGCCAGCAGGGCTGACGCGCCACCCGGGCGGCCCCGGACGCGGTCCGGCGCCGTCCGGACGCGGTGCGGTGACGGTCGGGACGCGGTGCGGCGAGGTCCGGCGACCGCCGGGACGCGGTGCGGCGACGGTCGGGCCGGGGTGCGGCGAGGTCCGGCGACCGCCGTGACACGCCGCGGTGACGATCGGGAGGCGGTGCGGCGACGGTCGGGACGCGGCCGGAGCGGTCCGGACGCGGTCCGCGCACCGGACGCGCACCGGGTGCCCCTGGCCGCTGCCGTAACCTGGACGGGTGCCCAGCCAGCCTCGTGTCGTCGTCCTGGACTACGGATTCGGGAACGTCCGCTCGGCCGTGCGCGCCCTCGAGCGGGTCGGCGCCCAGGTCGAGCTGACGGCCGACGCGCAGCATGCCGCCGAGGCCGACGGCCTGGTCGTGCCGGGCGTCGGGGCGTTCGCCGCGGTGATGCGCGGCCTGCACGAGGTGCGCGGCGGGCAGATCGTCGACCGCCGCCTCGCGGGCGGCCGGCCCGTGCTCGGCATCTGCGTCGGCATGCAGGTCATGTTCGAGCGCGGTGACGAGCACGGCGTCGAGACCGACGGCCTGGGGGAGTGGCCCGGCGTCGTGGACCGCCTGGAGGCCGACGTGGTCCCGCACATGGGCTGGTCCACCGTCGAGGCCGCCGAGGGCACCCGGCTGTTCGCCGGCGTCGAGGACGAGCGGTTCTACTTCGTGCACTCGTACGCGGCGCGCACGTTCCCGCTGCTCGACACCGCGGACCCCGAGCGCCTGGCGCCGCCGCTGGTGACCTGGTCCGAGCACGGCGGGCGGTTCGTCGCCGCCGTCGAGAACGGTCCGCTCGCCGCGACGCAGTTCCACCCGGAGAAGTCCGGCGACGCCGGCGCCCACCTGCTGGAGAACTGGGTCGGCTCGCTCTCCTGAGCGCCCGCCCGCCCCGTCCACCCCCCGAACGAGGAGATCCATGTCCGACCGCCTGCAGCTCCTGCCCGCCGTGGACGTCGCCGACGGCCAGGCCGTCCGGCTCGTGCAGGGCGAGGCGGGCTCGGAGACCTCCTACGGCGACCCGCTGGCCGCGGCGCTCGACTGGCACGCCGGCGGCGCCGAGTGGATCCACCTGGTGGACCTGGACGCGGCGTTCGGGCGCGGCTCGAACGCCGACCTGCTCGCCGACGTCGCGCAGGTGCTGTCGGGCAAGGGCGTGCGCGTCGAGCTGTCCGGCGGGATCCGCGACGACGCGTCCCTCGCCCGCGCGCTCGGCACCGGGGCGACCCGCGTGAACCTCGGGACGGCGGCGCTGGAGGACCCGGAGTGGACCGCCCGCGCGATCGCGGAGCACGGGGACGCCATCGCGGTCGGCCTGGACGTCCGCGGCACGACGCTCGCGGCGCGCGGCTGGACCCGCGACGGCGGTGACCTCTGGGAGGTGCTGGCCCGGCTCGACGCCGCGGGGTGCTCCCGGTACGTGGTCACGGACGTGACGAAGGACGGCACCCTGCGCGGCCCGAACGTCGACCTGCTGCGCGAGGTGTGTGCCCGGACCGACGCGCCTGTGGTGGCCTCGGGCGGCATCTCCTCGCTGGACGACCTGCGCGCGCTGCGGGCCCTGGTGCCCGAGGGCGTCGAGGGCGCGATCGTCGGCAAGGCGCTGTACGCGGGCGCGTTCACGCTGCCCGAGGCGCTGGACGTCGCCGGGCGCCCGTGACCGGCCGGGAGCTGCCGCCGACCTCGGCGTTCGCCGGGGACGACGGCAGCGCGGACCCGCAGGTCGCCGTCGCGCTCGCGGCGTACGCCGGCGGCAGCGGCTCGCTCGCGGCGGTGGTCGCCGCGCTCGCCGGGACGCGCGTGCTGGTGCCGGTGCTGGCGGAGCTCGACTCGGCGGGGACCGTCGAGGTGGCCGGGCACGCGCACACCGTCGACAAGGAGGCGTCCGCGGGCATCGTCGCCCTGCAGGCGCCCGACGGCCGCACCGCGCTCCCGGTGTTCTCGTCCGTCGCCGCGATGACGGCGTGGCGGGCCGACGCGCGCCCCGTGCCGACCGAGGTGGTCCGCGCGGCGCTGTCCGCCGTCCAGGAGGGGTGGGAGCTGCTCGTGCTCGACCCGGGCGGTCCGGTCACGGTGCTCGTGCCCCGCCCGGCGGTGTGGGCGCTGGCGCAGCAGCAGCCGTGGCGGCCCGCCGTGGCCGACGACGGCGCCGGGCCGGCCGTGGACCCCGAGGTCGCCGCCGCCGTGCGCGCGGCGGTGCTC
>JAEWGQ010000359.1 GCA_023388235.1 Actinomycetes bacterium
GCGCAGCGCGCAGCCGGACAGGCCGGTGACGACGGCGGCGGCGAGCAGCCCGGCGAGCGCGCGGACGGCGAGCCGGTGGCGGGTTCGGGCGGGGCGGGGGGCCGTGGTGCGCATCGGTCGCGATCCTCCCACGCCCGCCGCCCGCTCCGGGCGTCCGGCGGGTGCGCGGCGCGGGAGTCGTTACGCTGGGCCCAGCACGCGGCCGCAGGACCGCGCGCCGCACCACGCGCAGGACCCGACAACCACACAGCGTCGACGTCCCCTGGCGGTGGCGCGCGCGCACGGACCGTGCGCCGCACCCGCCCGAAGCACGAGGACCGACCCAGGAGGTCAGCATGGCCCCGCCCGCCAGCGCGCAGCGCATCCGGGAGACCATCGAGCCGGTGGTCGCCGCCGCCGGGCTGTGGCTGGAGGACGTCGAGCTCGCGCGCGACGCCGGCCGCCCGGTGGTGCGCGTCGTGGTGGACGCCCCGGAGGACGCCGAGGAGGCCGTCGACCTGGACGGCGTCGCCGACGTGTCGCGCGAGGTGTCCGCGGCGCTCGACGCGCTGGACGGCCTGCCCGACCGCTACACGCTCGAGGTGTCCACCCGGGGCGCGTCGGCGCCGCTGACCGCCCGCCGGCACTACGCCCGGGCGATCGGCCGGCTCGTCGTGCTGACGCTCGCCGACGGCGGCACGCTGTCCGGGCGCCTGGTGGACGTCGACCGGGACGGCGAGGACGCGGTGGTCGTGACCCCGGTGACGCCGGGGCTCAAGGGGCGGCCGGCGAAGGTCGGCGACCCGGTGCGGGTGCCGCTCGCGCAGGTGGTCGCGGGACGGGTGGAGGTCGAGCTCGTCAAGGACGGCGGGCACGACGAGCGGGACGGCGCCGGCGACGGCGCGACGGACGGGCCGACGGGCCGGGAGGACTGACGTGGACATCGACATGCAGGCGCTGCGGCTCATCGAGCGCGAGCGCGACATCAGCCTGGACGTCCTGGTCTCGGCGATCGAGCAGGCGCTGCTCTCCGCCTACCACCGCACGCCGGACGCGCACCCGGACGCCCGGGTGGAGCTCGACCGGCGGTCCGGGCACGTGACCGTGTGGGCGCGCGAGCGCACGGTCGTGCCGGCGCCGGACGCCGACGGCGCGGACGCGGACGGCGCGGTGACCGCCGTGCCGCCGACGACCACCGTCGTGGGCCCGGAGTTCGACGACACGCCGGAGGGCTTCGGCCGGATCGCCACCGCGACCGCGCGCCAGGTGATCGTCCAGCGCCTGCGTGACGCGGAGGACGACCAGGTGCTCGGGCAGTACCGCGGCAAGGAGGGCGAGGTCCTCGGCGGCGTCATCCAGCAGGGCCGCGACCCGCGCGTCGTCATGGTGGACCTCGGGGGCACGGAGGCCGTGCTGCCGCCGCACGAGCAGGTCCCGACCGAGGAGTACGTGCACGGCGAGCGCATCCGTGCGTACGTGCTGGACGTGTCCCGCGGCGCGAAGGGCGCGCAGATCACGCTGTCGCGCACGCACCCGAACCTCGTGCGCAAGCTGTTCGAGCTGGAGGTCCCGGAGATCGCGGACGGGCACGTGGAGATCACGGCGCTCGCGCGCGAGGCCGGCCACCGCACCAAGATGGCGGTGCGCTCGCGCGTGCCCGGCCTCGGTGCGAAGGGCGCCTGCATCGGCCCGCTCGGTGCCCGGGTGCGCGCGGTGATGGCGGAGCTGCACGGCGAGAAGATCGACATCGTCGACCACTCGGACGACCCGGCGGAGATGGTCGCGCACGCGCTGTCCCCGGCGCGTGTGCTGTCGGTCACCGTCGTCGACCCGGCGGCGCGGGCGGCGCGGGTGGTCGTGCCGGACTACCAGCTGTCGCTCGCGATCGGCAAGGAGGGGCAGAACGCCCGCCTGGCCGCGAAGCTCACGGGCTGGCGCATCGACATCCGGTCCGACGCGCAGGAGGCCCCGGGCGGCGCCCAGCCGGCGGGCGCGGGCGCCCCGGAGGGCGACGGCCGGGGTGACGCCCGGGCCCAGGGGTGAGCCGCCGGTCGGCAGACGCGGGGTCGCGCGCTAGACTGGCTGAGGCTGGGCCGGGTGCCCGGCTCTCCTCGCCGAGCAGGCGCCACCCCGACACCCCCGCCGCGGACCCCGCGGTGGAGGCCGTCACGGGCCCGGTGCGCACGTGCGTGGGGTGCCGGACGACCGGTCCGAGGTCGGTCCTGCTGCGCGTGGTCGCGGCGACGACGGACGCGGGTGACCCCGCGCTCGTGGTCGACGTGCGCCGCGCGCTCCCGGGCCGGGGAGCGTGGCTGCATCCCGATCCTCACTGCCTCGAGCTCGCCGAGCGCCGTCGTGCGTTCCCGCGGGCCCTGCGTCTCGCGGGGCCGCTGGACACGTCCGCGGTGCGGGAGCACCTCGGGGTGGCGTAGGGGGACCGTCGCCGCCGGGCGCCTGCCCGGTGGCATGTGCACCGTCGAACAGGGAAAGCGGGTCGAAGAGCCGATGGCTGCCCGATGAGCACGCACCGATGAGTACCCAGCGATGAGTACCCAGCACTAACGACGGTCCGACCTGTCTGGGGCGGACCGAGACAGGAGAGATGTGGCCAAGGTCCGCGTCTACGAGCTCGCCAAAGAGCTCGGAGTGGAAAGCAAGACCATCATGACCAAGCTGGGCGAGCTCGGAGAGTTCGTCCGCTCGGCGTCCTCGACGATTGAGCCCCCGGTCGTGCGCAAGCTGCGCGACCTCTACCCCGTGGGGGAGTCGGCTCCCGCGCCGAAGGCGCCTCGTCCGGCTGCTCCGGCTCCGGCCGCCCCGCCGGCCGCACAGGCCTCGACGCCCGCGCCGGCTGCTCCGGCGCCGTCCGCTCC
>JAEWGQ010000373.1 GCA_023388235.1 Actinomycetes bacterium
CCGGAGGACGTGGACAGGATCGCCACGCCCAGGCCGCCCAGGACCTTGGGCAGGTTGGTGGACTTCGCGTACACCCGGAGACCGGGCTTGGACACGCGCTTGATGCCGGCGAGCGCACGCTCGCGGCTCGGGCCGTACTTCAGCTCGACCACGAGGTTCTTGCCCACACGGGCGTCCTCGACGGTCCAGCCGGAGATGTACCCCTCGGCCTGCAGGATCTCCGCGATGTGCGACTTCAGCTTCGAGTACGGGATGGTCACCGTGTCGTGGTGCGCTGAGTTCGCGTTCCGCAGACGCGTCAGGAAGTCTGCGATCGGGTCGGTCATCGTCATGGGGGCTATCGCCCTTCCTCGCCGTGGTTTCCGCGGCGCCCGCCCTCAGGGGGCGGGCCGCCGCGGACCTGCGACGTCGTTGTTACCAGCTGCTCTTGGTCACGCCCGGGAGCTGGCCCGCGTGGGCCATCTCGCGCACGCAGATCCGGCACAGGCCGAACTTGCGGTACACCGAGTGCGGACGGCCGCACCGCTGGCACCGGGTGTAGGCACGCACGGCGAACTTCTGCTTGCCCGCGGCCTTGTTGATCAGGGCGGTCTTCGCCATGTCAGTCCTCCTTGAAGGGGAAGCCCAGGTGCTTGAGCAGCGCCCGGCCCTCCGCATCCGTCGTGGCGGTGGTGACCACCGTGATGTCCATGCCGCGGACCCGGTCGATCTTGTCCTGGTCGATCTCGTGGAACATCGACTGCTCGGTCAGACCGAACGTGTAGTTGCCGTGGCCGTCGAACTGCTTGGCCGACAGCCCGCGGAAGTCGCGGATGCGCGGCAGCGCGGTCGACAGCAGGCGGTCCAGGAACTCCCACGCCCGGTCGCCGCGCAGCGTGACGTGCGCGCCGATCGGCATGCCCTCACGCAGCTTGAACTGCGCGATGGACTTGCGGGCCTTCGTGACCTGCGGCTTCTGACCCGTGATCTGCTGGAGGTCGCGGATCGCGCCCTCGATCAGCTTCGAGTCCTTCGCGGCGTCACCGACACCCATGTTCACGACGACCTTCACCAGGCGCGCGACCTGGTTCACGTTCTCGTGCTGGAACTCCTCGCGGAGCGCGGTGCGGATCGCCTCGTTGTACCGCACCTTCAGGCGCGGGACCGGGTACGCCCGGGTCGTCTCGTCGGTGGCGGTCATCAGATGTCCTTACCGGAGCGCTTGGCGACGCGGACCCGAACGGTGCGGGTCCGGCCGTCGCGCTCGACCTGCTCGGTGCGGTAGCCGACCCGGGTGCCGCGCTTCGTCTCCGGGTCCACCAGCATCACGTTGCTGATGTGGATCGGAGCCTCGACGGTCTCGATGCCGCCGGTGCGGGAGCCGCGCTGGCTCTGGCCGACCTTGGTGTGCTTGGTGACCCGGTGGATGCCCTCGACCACGACGCGGTCGCGGTCCGTGAGCACCTCGAGCACCCGACCCTGCTTGCCCCGGTCCTTGCGGGAGCCGGAGATGACGACCACCAGGTCGCCCTTCTTGATCTTCGCCATGGTCAGAGCACCTCCGGAGCCAGCGAGATGATCTTCATGAACTTCTTGTCGCGCAGCTCGCGGCCCACGGGGCCGAAGATGCGGGTGCCGCGCGGCTCGCCGTCGTTCTTGAGGATCACCGCGGCGTTCTCGTCGAACTTGATGTACGAACCGTCGACGCGCCGGCGCTCCTTGCGGGTGCGCACGACGACCGCCTTGACGACGTCGCCCTTCTTGACGTTGCCGCCCGGGATGGCGTCCTTGACGGTGGCGACGATGACGTCACCGATACCGGCGTAGCGACGGCCGGACCCGCCGAGCACACGGATGCAGAGGATCTCCTTCGCACCCGTGTTGTCGGCGACCCGAAGTCGCGACTCCTGCTGAATCATCTACAGAACTCCTGTCGTCTGCCGGTTCTCGCACAGCGGGCGAGCCTGGCCGAACGGATATGTGGTGAGGAGGCGGACGCCTTACTTCGCCTTCTCGAGGATCTCCACCAGGCGCCACCGCTTGGTCGCCGACAGCGGGCGGGTCTCCATGATGAGGACCAGGTCGCCGACACCGGCGGTGCCGGCCTCGTCGTGGACCTTGACCTTGCTGGTCCGCCGGATGACCTTGCCGTAGAGCGGGTGCTTGACCCGGTCCTCGACCTCGACCACGACGGTCTTCTGCATCTTGTCGCTGACCACGTAGCCGCGCCGCGTCTTGCGGTACGGGCGGCTCTCCGCCACGGCGGTGGTGGTCTCGTTGGTGTTCTCGCTCATCGAGTCCTCACTCGCTCGCACTCGGGGCGGTCCGGATGCCGAGCTCGCGCTCGCGCAGGATCGTGTAGATCCGCGCGATGTCGCGACGCACGGCCTTGAGGCGACCGTGGCTCTCGAGCTGACCGGTGGCCGACTGGAAGCGCAGGTTGAACAGCTCCTCCTTGGCCTTCTTCAGCTCGGCCACGAGGCGCTCGTCGTCGAAGGCGTCCAGCTCGGTGGGAGCCAGGTCCTTGGTGCCGATAGCCATCAGTTACCACCCTCGCGAACCACGAAACGGGTCTTCATCGGGAGCTTGTGCTGCGCGCGGCGCATGGCCTCGCGAGCCAGCGGCTCCGGGACGCCGGCGAGCTCGAACATCACTCGGCCGGGCTTGACGTTGGCGATCCACCACTCGGGCGAACCCTTACCGGAACCCATGCGGGTCTCGGCGGGCTTCTTCGTGAGCGGACGGTCCGGGTAGATGTTGATCCAGACCTTGCCGCCACGCTTGATGTGGCGGGTCATCGCGATACGAGCAGCCTCGATCTGGCGGTTCGTCACGTAGGCGGGCTCGAGAGCCTGGATGCCGTACTCGCCGAACGCGATCGAGGTGCCACCCGTCGCGGCGCCGGAGCGCCCGGGGTGGTGCTGCTTGCGGTGCTTCAGCCTGCGCGGGATCAGCACGGCTCAGGCCTCCGTTCCGGTCTCGGGAGCCGACGTCTCGGCAGCGGCCGCAGCCGGGGCGGCCTCGGCCGCGGGGGCCTCGGTCCGCTCGGTGCGACGGCCACCGCCGCGCGGGCCACGGTCGCCGCGGTCGCCGCCACGGTCCCCACGGGGGCCGCGGGACTGGCGCGGGGCCTGGGTGGCCTGCTCGCGCGCGAAGTCGCGCTCGGTCATGTCGCCCTTGTAGACCCAGACCTTCACGCCGATGCGGCCGAAGGTCGTGCGGGCCTCGAAGAAGCCGTAGTCGATGTTCGCGCGGAGCGTGTGCAGCGGCACGCGACCCTCGCGGTAGAACTCCGTGCGGCTCATCTCCGCGCCACCGAGGCGGCCGGAGACCTGCACGCGGATGCCCTTGGCGCCGGCGCGCTGCGCGGACTGCATGCCCTTGCGCATCGCACGACGGAACGACACGCGCGAGGCGAGCTGCTCGGCGATGCCCTGGGCGACCAGCTGGGCCTCGATCTCGGCGTTCTTCACCTCGAGGATGTTCAGCTGGACCTGCTTGCCCGTGAGCTTCTCGAGCTCGCCGCGGATGCGGTCCGCCTCGGCGCCACGGCGACCGATGACGATGCCCGGGCGCGCCGTGTGGATGTCGACGCGGACGCGGTCACGCGTGCGCTCGATCTCCACCTTGGCGATGCCCGCGCGCTCGAGACCGGTGCTCATGAGCTTGCGGATCTGCACGTCCTCGCGGACGTAGTCGCGGTAGCGCTGACCCGGCTTGGTCGAGTCGGCGAACCACCGGGAGCGGTGGTCGGTCGTGATGCCCAGGCGGTACCCGAGCGGGTTGACCTTCTGTCCCACTGTCAGGCCCTTCCCTTCGTCTCACGCTCGGCGACGACCACCGTGATGTGGCTCGTGCGCTTGAGGATCTGGCTCGCGCGGCCCTGCGCCCGGGGGCGGAACCGCTTGAGGGTCGGACCCTCGTCCACGTACGCCTCGGCGACGTACAGGTTCGTCTCGTCGAAGCGCTCACCGGCACGCTTGGCGCCCTCGCGGGCGTTGGCGATCGCGGACTCGACGACCTTGAGGACCGTCTCACCCGCGGCCTGCGGCGCGAACTTCAGCGTCGACACGGCCTCGCCGGCCTGCTTGCCACGGATGAGGTCCACGACGCGCCGGGCCTTCTGGGGCGTGACGCGGACGAACCGCGCCTTCGCCTTGGCTTCCATTGCTGTCCTGCCTTCTTGTCTCTGCCGTCAGGGCAGTCGCTCGCACCGACCCCGCGGGGTCAGCGGCGACGGCCCTTCCGGTCGTCCTTCTCGTGGCCGCGGAACGTCCGCGTCGGGGCGAACTCGCCGAGCTTGTGCCCGACCATCGACTCCGTCACGAACACCGGCGTGTGCTTGCGGCCGTCGTGCACCGCGAACGTGTGACCCAGGAAGTCCGGCGTGATCATGGAACGACGCGACCAGGTCTTGATGACGTTCTTGGTGCCGGCCGCGTTCTGCGCGTCGACCTTCTTCTGCAGGTGCCCGTCGACGAAGGGCCCCTTCTTCAGGCTGCGAGGCATTCTCCCGGCTCCCTATCAGCGCTTCTTGCCGGTGCGGCGGCGACGGACGATGAGCTTGTCGCTCGGCTTGTTCGGACGACGCGTGCGGCCCTCCGGCTGGCCCCAGGGGCTCACCGGGTGACGACCACCGGACGTCTTGCCCTCACCACCACCGTGCGGGTGGTCGATCGGGTTCATCGCGACACCGCGGACCGAGGGGCGCTTGCCCTTCCAGCGCATGCGGCCGGCCTTGCCCCAGTTGATGTTCGACTGCTCGGCGTTGCCGACCTCGCCGACCGTCGCGCGGCAGCGCAGGTCGACGTTGCGGATCTCGCCGGACGGCATGCGCAGCTGCGCGTACGGGCCGTCCTTCGCGACGAGCTGCACCGACGCACCGGCCGAGCGGGCGATCTTCGCGCCGCCACCGGGCTTCAGCTCGATGGCGTGGATGACCGTACCGGTCGGGATGTTGCGCAGCGGCAGGTTGTTGCCGGGCTTGATGTCGGCACCGGCGCCGTTCTCGACGACGTCGCCCTGCTTCAGCTTGTTCGGCGCGATGATGTAGCGCTTCTCGCCGTCCGCGTAGTGCAGGAGCGCGATGCGCGCGGTGCGGTTCGGGTCGTACTCGATGTGCGCGACCTTGGCCGGCACGCCGTCCTTGTCGTGACGACGGAAGTCGATCACGCGGTAGGCGCGCTTGTGCCCGCCGCCCTGGTGCCGCATCGTGACGCGGCCGGTCGAGTTGCGACCACCGGTCTTGTGCAGCGGACGGACCAGCGACTTCTCCGGCTCCGAGCGCGTGATCTCGACGAAGTCGGCGACGCTCGCGCCGCGGCGGCCCGGCGTCGTCGGCTTGTACTTACGGATTCCCATGGGGATCTGTCCTCAATCTGCTCTCAGGCCCGGTCAGCCGACCGGTCCGCCGAAGATGTCGATCGTGCCCTCGCGGAGGGTGACGATCGCGCGCTTCGTGTCCTTGCGCTTGCCCATCCCGAACTTGGTCCGCCGCGACTTGCCCTTGCGGTTGATCGTGTTCACGGACTCGACCTTGACCGAGAAGACCTGCTCGACGGCGATCTTGATCTCGGTCTTGTTCGCGCGCGGGTCGACGATGAAGGTGTACTTGCCCTCGTCGAGGAGCCCGTAGCTCTTCTCCGAGACGACCGGCGCGATCAGGATGTCGCGGGGGTCCTTGACGACGGTGGTCACTTGGCGTCCTCCTCGACCTCGGACGACGTCGCGACGGCGGTCGCACCGCGGCCCTTGGCGGGACCGGCGAGGAACGTGTCGAGCGCGCCCTGGGTGAACACGACGTCGTCGGAGACGAGCACGTCGTAGGTGTTGAGCTGGTCGGCGACGAGCAGGTGGACCCGCTCGACGTTGCGCAGCGACTTCCAGGCCAGCTCGTCCGCGCGCTCCACGACCACGAGGACGTGCTTGCGGCCGGACAGCGTGTCCAGGACCTTCAGCGCGGCCTTGGTCGACGGCGCCTCGTTGACACCGAAGCCGGTGACGACGTGGACGCGGCCGGCGCGGGCGCGGTCCGAGAGAGCACCGCGGAGCGCCGCGGCCTTCATCTTCTTCGGGGTCCGCTGGGTGTAGTCGCGCGGGGTCGGGCCGTGGACGGTGCCACCACCGGCGAACTGCGGCGCACGGGTCGAACCCTGGCGGGCGCGGCCGGTGCCCTTCTGCTTGTACGGCTTCTTGCCGCCACCGGAGACCTCACCACGGGTCTTCGTGTCGTGGGTGCCCTGCCGCGCGGCGGCGAGCTGGGCCACGACGACCTGGTGGATCAGCGGGATGTTCGTCTGCGCGTCGAACACCTCACCGGGCAGGTCGGCCGTGCCGGCCTTCTTGCCCTGGGCGTCGAGCACGTCGACGGTCAGCGTCTCGGACATGAGGCTCATGCCCCCTTCACGGCGGTACGCACGACGACGACGCCCCGCTTCGGGCCCGGAACCGCGCCCTTGAGCAGCAGCAGACCCTTCTCGGCGTCGACCGCGTGCACGGTCAGGTTCTGGGTGGTCTGACGGGCGTTGCCCATCCGGCCGGCCATCCGCAGGCCCTTGAAGACGCGCGACGGGGTCGACGCGCCGCCGATGGAGCCCGGCTTGCGGTGGTTGCGGTGCGCACCGTGCGAGGCGGAGACACCGGCGAACCCGTGGCGCTTCATGACACCGGCGGTGCCCTTGCCCTTGGTGGTGCCGATGACGTCGACCAGCGCGCCGGCCTCGAAGGCCTCCGCGGTGATCTCCTGGCCGAGCGTGAACTCGGCGGCGTTCGGCGTACGGATCTCGGCCACGTGCCGGCGGGGGGTGACCCCGGCCTTCTCGAAGTGGCCCTTCAGCGGCTTCGTGACCTTGCGCGGGTCCACCTGGCCGTAGGCCAGCTGCACCGCGGCGTAGCCGTCGGCCTCAGCGGAGCGCACCTGGGTGACGACGTTCGTGCCGACCTCGACCACGGTGACGGGGACGAGACGGCCATCGGCGTCCCAGACCTGCGTCATACCGAGCTTCGTGCCGAGCACCGCCGTGACGGGGCGCGCGTTCTGCTGGGTAACCATGAAGATCAGTTCCTTCCCAGCGTCAGAGCTTGATCTCGATGTTCACGTCCGCGGGCAGGTCGAGACGCATGAGCGAGTCGACGGCCTTCGGCGTGGGGTCGATGATGTCGATGAGCCGCTTGTGCGTGCGCATCTCGAAGTGCTCGCGGCTGTCCTTGTACTTGTGAGGCGACCGGATGACGCAGAAGACGTTCTTCTCCGTCGGCAGCGGCACCGGACCCACGACCGTCGCACCAGCGCGGGTCACCGTGTCGACGATCTTGCGCGCCGAGCTGTCGATGACCTCGTGGTCGTAGGACTTGAGCCGGATGCGGATCTTCTGTCCCGCCATGGCGTCGTCTACTTCTCTCTCTTCGAACTGCCTGGTGTCCGACCCCCGCACTCGGGCGTGTCGCTTTTCGCGACGTACCTCTGCGCCGGCCCCCGCACGGCGCGCAGGGCGCGCGCCCACAGGGACGAGGTCGTTGGTGTGATGCGGTCCCACGCCGGGTGACCCCGGGCTCGCACGGACTCGCAACGCGTCCCGTGCCCGTTCGTTCGGGGCGTCCAGGCGCACGCGCGCAGACACCCCCGTCGTCGGGCAACTTGTCTAGTGTGCCAGCCGCGGGCCGAAAGGTCCAACCGGGTGTCCGTCACACCCGCACGATCACGCGGCACACGCCCCCCGCACCCGCACGCGCAACGCGCACCCCGCACGCGCACCCCGCTCCCCGCACGCGCACCCCGCTCCCCGCACGCTCGGCGCGCACCCCGCACGCTCGTTGCGCACGCCACCCGGATCGCTCACGCCGCCCGCACCTGCCTGCGCCGCCCTCCCCCAGCCCACCGCGCCGCCACCGGGCCGCGTTCGGAGACTCCGACCGTGCTCGGTGAGCACCGCGCGGGCTCGTGGTGGTCTGCCGACCACCACGACGACCCCTAGGAGTCTCCGACCGTGGCGGCTCGGGCCTGCGCGCGCCCAACGGACGATCGTCGGAGTCACCGACGGCGTATGTCCGGGCGTGCGCGCGTTCCCGAGGGGTCCGCCGGGTTCTCCGGCCGTGCACGCTCGGGCGTACTCGGTCCCGCCCGGACCCGTCGGAGACTCCGACCGTGCTCGGTGGGCCCCGCGCGGGTTCGAGGTGGTCCGCCGACCACCACGAGGACCCGTCGGAGTCTCCGACCGTGCGCGCTCTGATGTACGTGGGCATCACGAGGTCCGGGGGGTCGTCGACCCGGCGTACTCGCGGCGGGGGCGCGCACCCGAGGGCAGCGGTGGAGTCTCCGACCGTGGCCGGACGGGGTTCTCGCGCGTCGGCTGGGCGCGTCAGGTCAGCTGGTCTGGCGGAGGCCGGCGCCGACGAGGGTGGCGCGCAGCTTGTCCGCGTCGAGCGCGGTGTCCCAGGTCCAGCGCACCACGCGCAAGCCCAGCGCACGCAGCCGGTCCTCGCGGCGCTTCTCGGCCCAGAGCCGCTCCTCGACGCCGCGCTCGTCCGCCACGCCCGCCGCGCGGTACTTCACACGCCCGTCGAACTCCCCCACGAGTCCGAGGTCCGCCCACCAGAAGTCGACGCGGCCGATCACGCCGTCGTCGTCCTCGAACCGTCGCTGCAGCTCCGGGACGGGCAGGCCCAGCTCGATCATCCGCGCCCTGCTCAGGGACTCCCCCACGGACTCCGAAGCGGCCGACGCCGCCTCGACCACGCGCCGCGCCCGCCGGACGCCGCGGCCGGCCCCCGCGGCCTGGAGGTGCCGGGCCAGCCGCGCCGGCGTCGCCCAGTGCGCGCGCAGCGCGTGGTCGGCGGCGACCAGTGCCGAGGCGAACTCCCACGTCCGCGCCACGTCGACGACAGCGCGCGCTGCGCCGGTGGTGCGGACGCCGTGCATCACGACGAGGTGGTCGACCGCAGACGGCGTCGCGTGCCGGTGGACGCCGGCGGACGACCGGTTGCCCGCACCGTGCGGCAGCGACACGTGCACCGCCTCGGGCCACGGGCCGATCCGCGGGAAGCCCCACAGCGCCGCCGCGGAGTCGTGCGTGAACACCGGCGCGCGGAGCCGACGGGCGGCGGCGATCACGCGCAGCCGGTGCCGCGCGGCGCCGTCGAGCTGCCGCCACCGGTCCGCCGTGGTGTACGCGTCGACCCGGACCCGGACGAGCTCGCCCGCGGCGACGGCCGCCCGCAGCTCGTCGCCGGGCACGCCGGCGCGTTCCGCGTCCCTGGTCGTGACGAGTCCGTTGCGCTTCGTGAGGTCGTCGAGAGCACGCGCCGTCCGCCGTTCCATCGCGCCACTCTGGCACCGCAGCAGCACCCGCCCGCTGCACGATCCACACCCACGCACCCCCACCCACCGTGGGGAGGACGACGCTCGCTTCCTCGTCGGAGGCTCCCACGGAACATCGAGGTGGTCCGCCGAGGACCACGAGCTCGCGCGTGCACCTCCGTCGACGTTCGGAGTCTCCGAACGTGACCCACCGGGGCGGGGGAAAAGGGGGCGCAGGCCCCACACGCCGCGCGCCCTGCCCAGCGCCGGGCGCGGGTGGGGACGCAGGAAGGCCCGGGGGCCGTGGCGCCCGGGCCTTCCCGGTGGTGCTCCCCCGAAGGGGTCAGATCACTTGAGGATCTTGGTCACGCGGCCCGAGCCGACGGTGCGGCCACCCTCGCGGATGGCGAAGCCGAGGCCCTCCTCCATCGCGATGGGCTGGATCAGCTCCACGTGGATCTCGGTGTTGTCGCCGGGCATGACCATCTCGGTGCCCTCGGGCAGCGTGATGACGCCGGTGACGTCCGTGGTCCGGAAGTAGAACTGCGGGCGGTAGTTCGAGTAGAACGGGTTGTGACGCCCGCCCTCGTCCTTGGCGAGGATGTAGACCTGGCCCTCGAACACCGTGTGCGGCGTGATGGAGCCCGGCTTCACGACGACCTGGCCGCGCTCGACGTCCTCACGCTTGGTGCCGCGGAGCAGGAGGCCACAGTTCTCGCCGGCCCACGCCTCGTCCATCTGCTTGTGGAACATCTCGATGCCGGTGACCGTGGTCTTCTGCGCCGGGCGGATGCCGACGATCTCGACCTCGGAGTTGATCGCGAGCTTGCCGCGGTCGACCTTGCCGGTGACGACGGTGCCACGACCGGTGATCGTGAAGACGTCCTCGATCGGCATGAGGAACGGCTTGTCCATGTCACGCACCGGCTCCGGCACGGACTCGTCCACGGCGTCCAGCAGGTCCTCGACGGACTTGACCCACTGCGGGTCGCCCTCGAGGGCCTTCAGGCCGGAGACGCGGATGACGGGCGCGTTGTCGCCGTCGAAGCCCTGCGACGACAGCAGCTCGCGGACCTCCATCTCGACGAGCTCGAGGATCTCCTCGTCGTCGACCATGTCGGACTTGTTGAGCGCCACGAGCAGGTAGGGCACGCCGACCTGACGGGCGAGCAGGACGTGCTCACGCGTCTGGGCCATCGGGCCGTCGGTGGCGGCGACCACGAGGATGGCGCCGTCCATCTGCGCCGCACCCGTGATCATGTTCTTGATGTAGTCGGCGTGACCCGGCGCGTCGACGTGAGCGTAGTGACGCTTCTCCGTCTGGTACTCGACGTGCGCGATGTTGATCGTGATGCCGCGCTGCTTCTCCTCCGGCGCCTTGTCGATCTCGTCGAACGGCGTGAAGGGGTTCAGGTCGGGGTACTTGTCGTGCAGCACCTTCGAGATGGCAGCGGTCAGCGTCGTCTTGCCGTGGTCGACGTGACCGATGGTCCCGATGTTGACGTGCGGCTTGGTCCGCTCGAACTTCGCCTTGCCCACTGGGTCCTCCTCAGGACTCTGGTGTAGAGATTGCCGAACGATGCAGGGACGGGATGTCCCTGCGGACGTGCGGTCCTACGGGTCGGGTTGTTGGTCGTACTCGGTTCGACCTGTGGGACTACTCGCCCCGGGTCTTCTTGATGATCTCGTCGGCAACATTCCGAGGCACCTCGGCGTAGCTGTCGAACTGCATCGAGTACACCGCACGACCCTGGGTCTTGGACCGCAGGTCGCCGACGTACCCGAACATCTCGGAGAGAGGAACCTGGGCGCGGATCACCTTCACGCCCGTCGCGTCCTCCATGGACTGGATCATCCCGCGCCGCGAGTTGATGTCGCCGATGACGTCGCCCATGTAGTCCTCGGGCGTGCGCACCTCGACGGCCATGATGGGCTCGAGGAGGACCGGGTCCGCCTTGCGGACGGCCTCCTTGAGGACCATCGAGCCGGCGATCTTGAACGCCATCTCCGAGGAGTCGACGTCGTGGTACGCGCCGTCGAGCAGCGTCGCCTTGATGCCGACGAGCGGGAAGCCGGCGAGCACGCCGAGCTCCATCGCGCTCTGGATACCGGCGTCCACCGACGGGATGTACTCGCGGGGGATGCGGCCGCCGGTGACGGCGTTCGTGAACTCGTAGAGCTCGCCGTCCTCGGACTCGAGCGGCTCGAACGACATCTGGACCTTCGCGAACTGGCCCGACCCACCCGTCTGCTTCTTGTGGGTGTAGTCGATCTTGTCCACCTTGCGGCGGATCGTCTCGCGGTAGGCGACCTGCGGCTTGCCGACGTTCGCCTCGACCTTGAACTCGCGCCGCATGCGGTCGACGAGGATGTCGAGGTGGAGCTCGCCCATGCCGCCGATGACGGTCTGGCCGGTCTCCTCGTCCAGGCGGACCCGGAACGTCGGGTCCTCCTCGGCGAGCTTCTGGAT
>JAEWGQ010000103.1 GCA_023388235.1 Actinomycetes bacterium
CGCCGGGGCCTGGTCGCGCCGCGGCGGGGCGAAGCACGCGACGACCACGGCGCCGACCACCGCGATGGCCGCGGGCAGCAGCAGCGACTGGCCCATGGCGGAGGCGAAGCCGTCCTTGAGGGCGTCCGGCAGCGCGCCCGCGGCCTCGGCCGCGCCCGTCGAGCTGCCCGCGCCCGCACCCAGCTCGGCGACCAGCCGGGCCTGGATCAGCGCGGCGATGGCGGCCGAGCCCAGGACCGACCCGATCTGCCGGGTCGTGTTGAACACCCCGGAGCCGGCGCCCGCCTGCTGCCGCGGCAGGTTGCGCGTGGCGACGGACGAGATCGGCGACCACAGGCAGGCGCTCGCCACGCCGAGCAGCGCGCTCGGCAGCAGCAGCCGCGCCCAGCGGTCGGGGTCCGGGGTCAGCCACAGCGTGAACCAGACCAGCGCCGCCGCCTGCAGCAGCATGCCCACGAGGGCGATGTTCCGCGGGTTGGACGTGTCGACCCGGCGGCCGATCACCGGCGAGAGCACCAGCGTCATGACCGCCATCGGGGCGAGCATCAGCGCCGACCGGGTGGGGGAGAAGCCGAGGACGAGCTGGTAGAAGAACACCAGCGGCAGGGACATGCCGGTGACGATGAACCCGAGCGCGCTGATCGCGCCGTTCGCCAGCGCGAAGTTCCGGTCCCGGAACAGGCCGAGCGGCAGCAGCGGCTCCTGCCGGGTCCGGGCCTGGTGCACCACGAACGCCGCGAGCACGACGACGCCGGCGCCGACGACGCCCCACACCGGCAGCCAGCCGCCGATCAGGCCCCAGTCGTAGGACTGGCCCTCCTGGATGCCGAACACCAGCAGGAACATGCCGACGGCGCTCAGCAGCACGCCGACGACGTCGAAGGTGTGCGCGTGCGTCTGCAGGCGCGGGACCAGGCGCCACGCGAGCACGAACGCGACGACGCCCACGGGCACGTTGACGAAGAAGATCCACTCCCAGCCCAGGCCGTCCACGAGGACGCCGCCGAGGATCGGGCCGACCAGCGTCGCGACGCCGGCCGTGGCGCCCCACAGGCTCATCGCCTTGCCGCGGGAGTCCGGCGGGAACAGCCGGGTGATCACGGCCATGGTCTGCGGCGTCATCAGGGCGGCGCCGAGGCCCTGGAGCGCGCGGGCGGCGATCAGCGCGCCGATCGAGCCGGACAGCCCGCAGGCGGCGGACGCGACGGTGAACACCGTGAGGCCGGCCAGGTAGACGGGCTTGGGGCCGAACCGGTCGCCCAGCCGCCCGGTGACGAGCAGCGGCGCGGCGTAGGTGAGCAGGTACGCGCTGGTCACCCAGATGACCGCGTCGATGTCGGTGTGCAGGCCCGCCATGATCGCGGGGTTCGCGACGGACACGATGGTGGTGTCCACCAGGATCATGAAGAAGCCCACGACCAGCGCCCAGAGGGCGGGCCAGGGACGGACGTTCTCGGACATGCGGGTTCCTCGTTCGGGGTCGCGGGCGGGTGCGTCGCGGGGGCGGCGCACGGGGGTCGTCACCAGGCGATGTCGCCGGACTCGATGCCCTCGACGAAGGTCGCGATCCAGCGCGACTCCGTCTCGTACACGGCGATCTGGTAGGTCATGTCGACCCAGTAGCGGGCCGGGAGCGCGCGGCCGGTCACGTGCGTGACGCCGCCGCGCAGGGTGGCGAGCTCCTCCTCCAGCCGGCGGCGCCGGTCGCGCAGCAGGTCGACGACCGTCTCCCGGGGGAGGTGGTGCGCCTCGGCCAGCGCCAGGGGCAGGCGGGGGTACTCGTTGACGGGTGCGGCGATCATCGCGGAGACGGACGAGGACAGGGCGTCCCGGCCGGCCGGGGTGATCGCGTAGGTGGTGCGCTCGGGGCGGTTGCCCGCCCGGTCGGTGCCGACGGCCTCGACCAGGCCGTCGCGGTGCAGCCGGTCCACTGTGTGGTACAGCGACCCGGGGCGCACCTTGACCAGCCGGTCGGTGGCGCGGTCGCGGAGCACCTGGTGGAGCTCGTAGGGGTGCATCGCCCGCTCGTCCAGCAGCGCGAGGGTCGCGACCGCCAGGGGCGTGAGTGTCGTGGGCACAGATGCTCCTCTCCGAATAGTCCACGTGGACTATAGGCCACGACGCAGCCCAGCGGAAGTGCCGCCGCGGACGCGTCCGCGCCTAGGGCGCCTCGAGGTCCGCGGTCGAGCGCACCAGCGCGCCCGGCCGCAGCACGACGGCCCCCGCCGCGACCGTCGCCTCCTCGTCCACCTCCGTCGTGGCGAACAGCCCGACCTCGCGCCCCGCGACGGTCCCGCGCGCCAGCGCGATCGTGCCCGCGCCCTCGACCGGCGCGAGCCCGGGCCGCACCGCCGCCACGCCCGCCGCCGTCAGCGCCTCCGCCAGCGCGGCCGTCGTCTCCTCCGGCGCCAGGTCCACCCGCCAGCAGCGGTCCGCGGGGTCGTCCGCGGACGCGCACGGCTCCTCGACGTAGGCCGCGGGCAGCGTGACGGCGGCGACCGCGTCGAGCACCTGGGCGCGCTGCTCGGGCCAGCGCTGCCGCTCCAGCAGCTCCCGCCCGCGCTCAGCCCAGAACGGGCCCGCCCACGCGGCGACGACCACGGACAGCACGAGCAGGGGGACGGCGACCAGGACGGCGACGCGGAGGCGGCGGCTCACCCGCTCCTCATCGGCGCGCGCCACCCGGGACCTTGAGGGTCAGTCGCGGGCCAGCAGCTCGCCCACCAGCGCCGGGAGCGCCTGCTCGATCGGCTCCCGCACGACCCGGTCGGCGATCCGGTCGTAGGGCGTGGGCTCGGCGTTCACCAGGACGACCTCCGCCCCCACCTCGGCCGCCAGCCCCGCGAGGCTCGCGACCGGCTGCACCGTCAGGGTGGTGCCGACCGCGAGGAACACGTCGCCGTCCTGCGCGGCGGCGATCGCCCGGTCCAGCGCCCGCTCCGGCAGCCGCTCGCCGAAGTACACGACGTCCGGCTTGAGGACCCCGCCGCAGCGGGTGCAGCGGGGGTCGGGCTCGGCGTCCAGCCGGGCGAGCACGTCCGTGGTCGGCTGCCGGTCCGCGCACGCCAGGCAGGACGTGGTGCGCAGGGTGCCGTGCAGCTCGACGACGTCCGCCGGGTCGGACCCCGCGGCCTGGTGCAGGCCGTCGAAGTTCTGCGTGAGCAGCGCCTGCAGCCGGCCGGCCCGCCCGAGCTCGGCCAGCGCCGCGTGCCCGGCCGCCGGCCGCGCGGTCCACGCCGGGTGCTCCCGCCACATCCGCCACCCGCGCCGGCGCACCTCGGCGTCGCCGACGTACCGGCCGATGTCCAGCAGCTCCGCCTGCTCGGGGTGCCGCGTCCAGGTGCCCTCGGGGCCGCGGAAGTCGGGGATGCCGGCGCCCGTGGAGACGCCGGCGCCGGTGAGCACCGTGACCCGCAGGCCCGGGGCGGGCATGTGCACGGCTACCGCCCCCGCCGGCCGCGCGACCCGCGACCCGGCTGCGTGCGGCCGCGCGCGGGCCGTCC
>JAEWGQ010000132.1 GCA_023388235.1 Actinomycetes bacterium
GGTTTGGACTGCTCGTCGGCCAGCAGGCCGAGGATGGTGGCCGGGGCGTCGCCCAGCTGGATGCGGTCCTGCGGGCGGCGGGGGCCGGCGATCGAGGGCACCACCGTGGACAGGTCCAGCTCGACACTCTGGCTGTACTCGGCAGGGTTGTCCGGGTCGTGCCACAGGCCCTGCTCCTTGGAGTAGGCCTCCACGAGTTCCACCTGCTCCTCCGAGCGGCCGGTCAGCCGCAGGTAGTCCAGGGTCTCGGCGTCGATGGGGAAGATCGCGCAGGTGGCGCCGTACTCCGGGCTCATGTTGCCCAGCGTGGCCCGGTTGGCGAGGGGGATGTTGGCCACGCCGGGCCCGTAGAACTCGACGAACTTGCCCACCACCCGCGTCTCCCGCAGCAGCTGGGCGACGGTGAGCACCAGGTCCGTGGCGGTGGTGCCCTCCTGCAGTTCCCCGGTCAGCTTCAGGCCCACCACCTCCGGCACCAGCATGCTCATGGGCTGGCCCAGCATGGCCGCCTCCGCCTCGATGCCGCCGACGCCCCAGCCGAGGACGCCGAGCCCGTTGACCATGGGGGTGTGGGAGTCGGTGCCGACGCAGGTGTCGGGGTACGCCAACAGGCTCTTCGAACCGTCGGGGGCGTCCACCTCGCGGGTGAAGACGGTGCGGGCGAGGTGCTCGATGTTGACCTGGTGCACGATGCCGGTGCCCGGGGGGACGACCTTGAAGTCGTCGAACGCGGTCTGGCCCCAGCGCAGGAACTGGTAGCGCTCGTGGTTGCGCTGGTACTCGATCTCGACGTTGCGGCGGAACGCGTCCTCGCGCCCGAACACGTCGATCTGCACGGAGTGGTCGATGACGAGCTCGGCCGGCGCGAGCGGGTTGATCCGCGTCGGGTCGCCGCCCAGGTCGACCATCGCCTCGCGCATCGTGGCGAGGTCGACGACGCAGGGCACGCCGGTGAAGTCCTGCATGATGACGCGCGCCGGGGTGAACTGGATCTCGGTGTCCGGCTCGGCGGACGGGTCCCACGCGGCGAGCGCGCGCACGTGGTCGGCCGTGATGTTGGCGCCGTCCTCGGTGCGCAGCAGGTTCTCGGCGAGGACCTTGAGGCTGTACGGCAGCTTCCCGGTCCCGGGGACGGCGTCCAGCCGGAAGATCTCGTAGGTGTCGTCACCGACCTGCAGCCGGGACTTCGACCCGAAGCTGTCGACGCTGCTCACTGGTGGGCTCCTTCGTGGGGCGAGTCGGTCGCTGGGGGTGACCGAGCGGAACAAGTATCTTGACGTCAAGATACATCGTACCCCGCCGCGGGCCCGCGGGCGACGCGTTCGGCGGCGCGGCGCGGGGGCGACGGGGTACGACGGTGGTGCGGGGGACGCGGCGAGGGCGGGGCGTCAGTCCCCCGCCTGGCCCTGGGCGGCCCGGCGCTCGCGCTCGACCGCCTTCTCGTGCTGGCGCGGGTCGTACTCCGGGGTGCCCTGCTTGTGCAGCTCGGCGGTCGCGCGGCGGCTCGCCTCGGCCACGCGGCGGGTCGCCTCGGCGGCGGACTCGCGGGCGTCACCCTCGTGGTCGGTCGTCATCGTCGGCTCCTTCCGGTCGCGGGCGCCCGCGGCCCGGGGCACCCACCCCCACGCTAGGCCGACCCCGCGCCGGGCGCGACCGTCCCCGCAGGTCCTCGCACGCCCCCGCACGTCGTCGCCGGCACCCGGCACCCGGCGTCAGCGCTCGAGGACCGCGACCGCCTCCACGTGGTGCGTCATCGGGAACAGGTCGTACCCCGTGACGTCGCGCAGCGTGTACCCCGCGTCCGCGAGGTACGCGACGTCCCGCGCCAGGGCGGCCGGGTCGCACGCCACGTACACCACGCGCTGCGGCGCGAGCCCCGCCACGGCCCGCACGACGTCCCGCCCGGCGCCGACGCGCGGCGGGTCGAGCACCACGGCGTCCGCGCGCTCCCCGGCCCCGCCGGAGGCGAGCACGTCCGCGACGTCCCCGCCGTGCAGGGCCACCTGCGGGCGGTCGTGCAGGTTGCGGCGGGCGTCGCGGACCGCACGGGCGTCGCCCTCGACCGCGACGACGGTCCCCTGCTCCCCCACGGCGTCCGCCAGCGGCAGCGTGAACAGGCCGGCCCCGGAGTACAGGTCCACGACGCGGCCGCCCGCGACGTCCCCGACCGCGTCCAGGACGGCGCCGGTCAGCGCGGCCGGCGCCTCGCGGTGCACCTGCCAGAACCCGGCGGCGGCCACGCGGTAGGCCCACTCGCGCTCGCCGACCCGCACGCGCTCGCGCACGGCCGTGCGGGCGTTCGGGCGCGCGTCGACCTTGCCGCGGCGCAGGTCGAACGGCTCGCCGTCGACCAGCACGACGGGCTGGTCACCGCCGGCGGGCGCGACCGCGTCGATGCGCGCCCCGGGGCGCCAGCGGCGGCCCAGCAGGTCCAGGTCGGCGAGCGCGTCGCTCATCAGCGGCATCGACGTCACCGGCAGCACGTCGTGCGACCGGAACCGGCGCATGCCCGCCCGGCCCTCGCCGTCCGCCAGGAACCCGACGCGCGTCCGCCACCCGAGGCCGCCGCGCTCGTCGTCGCCGGGCAGGGCGCGCACCTCCACGTCGCGCTCGACGCGCGCGAGGCGCTGCAGCTGCTCGGCGAGCACCGCCGCCTTCCACGCGCGCTGGGCGGGCAGCGCGACGTGCGCGAGCTCGCCGCCGCCC